>CAZJXH010000168.1:3834-8173 GCA_964549475.1 uncultured Oscillospiraceae bacterium | reverse complement strand
GGGGTCGGCATGTACGGCATCATGACGGTCGAAGTCGCCGGCCGAAGCCGCCACTACGGCATCCGCCGCGCCCTGGGTTCCAGCGCCGCGGACATCGTCCGCCTGGTCGCTTCCCAGGCCAGCGGCATGGCCTTCCTTGGCGGCAGCGCCGGCCTGATGCTGGCGGCCTTGCTCAATGGCCCCATCCTCCAGGGCCTCAGTCCCTGGCTGGAGCTGGTCGGCCTGAAATCCAGCCTCTTGTCAAAGAGGCGTTTTTGGTCGGTGCCGGGGCCAGTTTCTCTTCCACAATGGTATTCCAGGCTCCGCATCCGGGGCATTTTCCCATCCAGCCGCTTGTCTCCTGCCCGCATTCCGAACAGAAAAATGCTGTTTTCACTTTAGGCATGTTTCCTCCACGTATCTATAGCGGGCAATTTTTTAATCAATAGTAAGAGCCATATCCGCCTGATAATGTTTCAAGAATGGAAGGCAGAATAGCGATCAGGGCTCCATAGAAAATCACCAGAAGAATTCCGCCGATAATTCCAAGGATCAAGGTCGCTCTGGCATAATTTTTCTTGTTTACATTCACATTGGATCCGAAGGACCAGACCAGCATCAGGATAAACCCCACAAATGGAATCCCCATGAGGATAAACATTCCAATATACTGTCCAACACCAAGGGGCTGTGTGTTCATTGCGTTGTTATTCGCATAATTGGGCTGTGCAGGCTGCTGGTAATAGGGCTGCTGGACCGGAGGGACATAGCTCGGAGCGGGATTCGCATATTGCTGCTGAACAGGCTGCGCGGAATTGACCTTCGTCGCACCGCAGTTCGTACAGAAAGTCGCGTTCGCTTCCATGCTGCTTCCGCATGAGTTACAAAATTGGTTTGCCATAGATAAATCCTCCTTAAAATTTATGATACTTGAAATCAAATCATAACATTGGAACGATACGGGGTTTTCTTGAATAAAAGTGGAATAGACCGATGCTTTTTACGAATATATCATATCACATTTTATGGATTTCGACACTAGGAATTATCAGGGCAATCTCCTGAAAAAATTATTGATTCAGGTTGGAATTCCCAGTGATTTTGCGGATTGTCCTTGGAACCGCGTCGCGGGAGTTCCCCCATGGCTCCTTCTCGTTTTTGTAGTCGAATTTCTGGGTGAACCAAAGCAGCTCGTCCCGCAAGGTATCCATGGAATGATTCTGAATGGCGCAAAGATTGTTCACAAAAGTCGTGGCATCTTTCTGTGAAAGATATTTCGCAGCGCCACGGAGCAAGATCGACAAATGCGGCAGACAGAACCCTTTGGATTGGTCGAATTTTGCTCGGAATTCCGTGTCTTCAAAATATTGCCACATGATCACGTCGATATACCGGTCCATGGTGAATTCCATGCGCTCGCAAAGGGCGCAGGTCTTTTCCCGTTTATCCACCTCGTCGGCCATCTTTCGTAAATTCTCTTTGTAATCTCCTTTCATCCGGGACATGAGTCCCGTATCTTTCGGAGGGATGGCTTTTTTTAGCTTTCCGTTCAGATCTCCGCACAGATCCGTGATGTGGGTCTGAAGCATTAGCCCAAGACCAAGACGGTTTTCCTGAAGATTATACATAGCGGCAAGATGGTTTTTGCAGAATCCTTTTTCATTCGTATTGATCCGCACATCGGGCTCCATCATGGAAGGCCCCATGTAATAATTCAAAAGGTCGGTGGATGTTTTTGCTTCCAGTTCACAAAGCGCGCATTCACAAGGTTTGCTGAACGCATCGTTCACCGGGATGGTATAAATTCTCTCCTTCATTCAAACCTCCAAAAAATGGATCGCATGGATCCGGTTATAAAAAGATAATCCTATGAATTGGTTCTCATTTTGATATATAATGGATTATACCATTTTGCTAAAAAATTAATATAGCATTCTTCGTATTCTAAAACAGGCATTCATTAAATTATTTCGCATGAGTGGAGGACAAATTCATTTGACATACTTCCCGGATCATCAAAACCAGGAGTCCGGCCTCTGGCTGAAAGACTTTTATGTTGTCGAAACCATCAGCCGCGAGACAGGCTGTCCCCGGATTTTGATTCATGATGTGGATGCCTTGTCCCCTTATGGATTCGACCTGAAAGGAACATTTGAAAGCGGACAGTGTTTCCGGTGGAAAGCGGTTGATGAAGGCCGTTATTTCGGAATCGTCCGGAGAAAAGCAGTCACCGTCTCCCTTTGCGAAAAAAAGCACCTTCTTATCGAAAATGCAACCGCAGAAGACTTTTGCGGAATCTGGCATGACTATTTTGATCTTGCTGTGAATTATGCGCCCCTGCTGGAGCAGGTTGACAAAGATGCATTCATGCACGGGGCGGTCTCTTTTTCCGGCGGTGCCCGCCTGCTTCGCCAGGATTTTGAAGAGACACTGTTTTCTTATATCCTGTCCGCCCAGAATAATATTCCGCGCATCAAAAAGCTGATCGAAAATTTGTGCGAAAAATATGGAGAGCAGATCCCTGGAATCACACCGGATGCTATGCCGGCATATTCTTTTCCCACTTCCGCTGCTCTGTCGCGGCAGTTCTGCCTGCAGAACCGTCCCGGCTGCAAATCAGGCAATCTTTGTGAAAATCCTTTTGGCGGTTACCGGTGTCCCTATATCCGGAGGACGGCTGACATGCTCGCAGCAAACCGGATTGTGCTGGATTTCGACCGTCTCGCTGCTTCCAGTGCGCGAGAAGCGCGCGAATTCCTTTGCCAGTTCCCGGGAGTCGGCGAAAAGGTCGCGGATTGTGTCCTGCTATACAGTGGAATTCGTCAGGATATTTGTCCCATTGACACATGGGTGGAAAAGACGATTCAGGCGCATTATCTTGGCCAGGCCGCATCGAAAAACGACATCCGGGCATTCACCGAATCCTATTTCGGCAGGAATGCAGGCTATGCACAATTATGGTTTTTTTATTATGCCAGGAGCCATCCAGACAAATAACAAATGAGAATTTTATTCGATTCGGGGTTTTTACATTAAAGCTATTTATAGATTCAGGATTCTTTTTTTCGGATCAGGCGTTTCGCTTTTACATTTGACAACACGATATTGATCGACGTAAAGTCCTCGATTCCTTTGCTGACCTTCTCCTGTGCCTCACGCAATACATTCTGGGCATTGAAGCCGTAATATAACGACATCTCCATATTCAGAACGACACCGAAACTCTGCTTTTCCACTTGAAAGAATAAAAGCTCGCATACACCGGGAACGGAGCGTTTCAAGATGATCCGCGCGATGTCCCTTATCGCTTCATCCGAGATGGAATACGATCCCAGGGTGGAAAAAGTTGGTCTGACAACTGTCCGTTCACTTTCAGCTGCTGTGAAATCCGGTTCGCTGTATTTTTCTTTCCGGCGTAATAAACGGTTCAGCGGATCGGAGAAATAACCGGAGAATTCATGTTTGATCTCCATGCTGGGAACCGGAATGGTATGCTGCCCTTTTGTTGCCCGGACAAAAACAGCTTTCCTGCGCTCTTCCTCCGTCGTGACATCCTCGATCCGGATCAGTCTTCCCGGTGGATTGAGCCACAGGTTTTCACAGATTTTCTCCAGCATTCCGTCGGATGTGCCTAAAATCATCAATTGATCCGGCAGGCTCTCCGCCAGAGCGCGTCTCATGCCCGCTGCCCGGTTTTCGTCGATAAACAGCGCCTGACGGACCGATTCGAGCTTGGAATTCGCCCGTTTTGCGGAAAGACCCGCAATCACACGGCCTCCATGGATCAATAGTCCGTCATCGATGATGTAGGAAATATTATTATCTTTTGCCACACGAATCGCACGCGTGCTTTTGCCGGTTCCGCTGGACCCGATAAATGCCACGACATGGATGTATTTCAGCACCTCGGTGATTTGTTCTCTGGCCTTTTCCAGATCCGCCTGGGTCCGCTCATTGTTTGTCTTGTTGACCGCATCCGCGATTTTGGCGAAAGCGTCTTTTAAATCAACAATTTTTTTGATTTTCCAGGCCTCGCGCAGAAGAGGGTTCATATGCGACGCTTCGATGTTGTATTCTTTGTTTTTATCGCTTGTTTCATTCTGGTTGGCATAAGAGGAAAACTCTGCAATATCGTCCTCGTCATCCTGGATGTCGGACTTTTTTGCTTTCATCGTATTCTTGCGATTGACAAATTTCCAAAACTTGTTTGCCATACCCTGTCCACCCTCGGAACATTGTTATTGCCACTTTATTTATATCATTATGAGCGACGCCGTATTGCGCCGCGGATCATGATAAGCGATACCGTATTGCGCCGCGGATCATCTTTTTCTTTTCTGTCGTTGCGACAGATCAGACG
>CAZJXH010000168.1:0-3734 GCA_964549475.1 uncultured Oscillospiraceae bacterium | reverse complement strand
TACATGAGCACCGATGAGCACCGCAGGCGACGCCGTATTGCGCCGCGGATCATCTTTTTCTTTTCTGTCGTTGCGACAGATCAGACGCAAGCAAGACCAGGAGACAAGGGGTCATCGGAGCGGAGTGTATACAGGATACATGAGCACCGATGAGCACCGCAGGCGACGCCGTATTGCGCCGCGGATCATCTGTCGTAGTTGTGAAAGACCTCCTGGACATCCTCATACTCCTCCAGCAAATCAATCAGTCTCTCGACTTTCGCCTGCTGTTCTTCATCCTTCACTTCCACCCAGGTATTGGGAACAAGTCCCAATGAAGAATCCAGAAATTCATACTTTTTCGCTTCCAATGCATCCTTGACATCATAGTAATCCGCAGGAGCGGTTGTGATCTCATAGATCTCCTCTTCTTCGGCGAAATCCTCTGCACCCGCTTCCAGTGCATCGACCATCATTTTTTCCTCATCCGGATAATCCTCTTTTGAAATAATAATGGTTCCTTTTTCCTGGAATCCGAAAGAAACACAGCCTGTTGTCCCAAGATTTCCGCCAGATTTGTCGAAAATATGCCGCAAGTCCGAAGCCGTCCGGTTCTTGTTGTCTGTCAGCACTCTTGCAATCACCGCGACTCCGCTCGGGCCATATCCCTCGTACTGCATTTCTTCGAAATTATCCGCTTCGTTGTCTCCGGCGGCTTTTTTGATGCTGCGGCTGATGTTATCGTTTGGCATATTCGCTGCTTTCGCTTTGGCAATAACATCTTTGAGCCTTGAATTCCCTGCGGGATCAGCCCCTCCATGCTTCACCGCGATAGCCAGTTCCCGGCCGATTTTCGTAAAGACCGATCCTCGCTGCGCGTCTGCTTTTCCTTTTTTGACTTTGATATTCGACCATTTTGAATGACCTGACATGAAATTCCCTCCATTAACCCTTTATTCTTTTTTCTTCATAATTTGTTAGTATAGTATACCAGTTTTTCATTGCTCTGTTGATGATTTGTGATGAAAACTTTCCACCATATCGCCGACACTGCCGAAAATATACGTCGGCCGGTAAGGAAAATTCCCCACGGTTTCCTCGGTTGTCACGCCGCTTAAAACAAGAACCGTATCCATTCCGGATTCAATCCCTGCGATAATGTCCGTATCCATCCGATCCCCGATAATGGCGGTTTCTTCACTTGCATATCCGAGGCGTTTGCGCGCAGAGCGCATCATCAGCGGATTGGGTTTGCCGATATAGTAGGCTTGCTTCCCGGCGGCAAGCTCGATGGGCGAAATCAGTGCTCTTGTCGCAGGGACGATCCCTTTTTCGGATGGCCCGGTCAAATCAGGGTTTGTTCCGATCAGTTTCGCGCCATTGATGACCAGATGAACCGCCTTTTCTATTTTTTCGATGTTGTAGGTCCGGGACTCTCCAACAACAACATAATCCGGATTCACATCATTCATCGAAAACCCGGCATCGTAAAGGGCGTTTGTAAGCCCCGCTTCCCCGATCACATAAGCCGTGCCGCCCGGCATCTGGCTTTTAAGGAAACTCGCTGTCGCAAGCGCGCTGGTATAAAATCGTTCCTTTGGAACCTCAAGACCGAGACGCTGGAGCTTCTGGCAAAGTTCTGCGGGCGATCGCTCCGAGCTGTTTGTCAGAAAAATATATTCTTTCTTTTCTTCGATAAGCCAGTCAATAAAGGAGATCACACCATTCAGGAGTCTGTTGCCGTGATAAATCACGCCATCCATGTCGCATATGAACGCTTTTTTATTTTGCAAATCATTCATGATCATTCCCATCCATTCTATTCGTTATGAAATCGGTTTGCTGAAATATGCCGGCATGGCGGTCATGCTGACAGGGGGTCGTTTTAAAAGACGACGGTCAGGATCATCTTGAAGCGCTCAATAGCAAAAAGGGAATGTGCGATTTGGGCGGGCATGACAATCACCTCTCCTTTGCTGACTGTGTGTTTCTCCTCGCCGATTGTGATCTGGGCGGTTCCATCCAGAATATAGACCATGGCATCTCCGGACGAATCGTGGGATCCGATCTCCTCATTCTTGTCGAATGCGAAAAGAGTGATGCTTAAGGCCTTGTTCTGGGATAACGTCCTGCTGACGACCTGTCCTTCCTGGTATTGAACAAGAGATCCCATATCCATGGCTTTTGAAAATTCGATGTTTTTAATGAATTTTTCCATTGCTTTCTCCTCCTGTTTCCAGTGGTGGATGCTTCCCGTTCTATATGATTCCATATATTCCGCTAAATTTCAACCAAAATCTTGTAAATTTCAATCTTTTGTTCCCATTCTCTTCCTAAATCGCCTGTTTTATCCCATCCTCCTGCATCCGGGAGGGATCATGCGAATCAACCAATTTCGGGCAGGCTTGCCGCGGCGATCGACTGTCCCACCCTGCGGCTTGTCTCATCCGGAAGATGCAGGGCCAGCCGGGCGTACAAAGCCGGATACTCTTCCTCCAATATTTTTTTTGCCGTTTGAATCAGCAGATTGCCGCCTTCTCCCGACAGAACCCGACCCAGGAGCAGAATGTGTTTTATTTCGTAAAAGGAGGCGTAAAGCGGAATTCCATACCCAAGATAGGCGCCGATGCTCTCGAAAATCCTTGCCGCCCGTTGATCGCCTTTTTCCATCAATTCCTGCACCATCGTTAATTTCTGTGCGGGAGAAAGGGTTTCGTCCAGCTGGATCCCAGCCAGCGGAGCCAATTTGATCACTGCGTCCTGGGAAAAATATTTCACCCCGCAGCCCTTGTCACCGGACCATTCATCCGCCATCGCCTGAGGATTCGCATCCACCGGAGCGAAAGCAAGTTCATTGAGCCATCCGGTGATATTCCCTTCCGAATTGACATATCCCCCTGCCTCGCTCGTTCCCATGGCAATCCCGAGGACATTGCTGTCATCCATCTCCATGGCTCCGGCAAGCGCCGTGACATCCCCGTCATTCGCTACGACGACTGGAATAGTTTCTCCAATCGCCCTTGCAGCACGAATATAGATATTTTTTACTTTCGATTCAAAAAGATCTTCCGGAACTTTTAAAAACAACGATGCCACCATCGCCTTGTTGTCAATATAGATCCCGGCGGAACTGATGCCAATCCCATCCACGTGCGGAAGATAGGAGGCTGCTTTTCGAAACGACTCCACAATCCCGTCATAGTGATAATCCGGGTCCTGGTTGATTTTGGGATACCAGACGACTTCCTCGCTGAAAACCACCGTTCCGTTCATCACTGCAGATACTTTCCGGTCGCTGCCCCCGGCGTCGAAGCCGATCCGGAACCCGTCCAGATGCCTGCCGAGCGGTTTTGATTTTTCGTGCGGTGCGATTTTATTCTCGTATGGGAAGGACTTAACGATAAAAGGCCTTTCGTAGACTCTTGCCATGAATGCGTTGTCGAAAGCCCGCGCGCCATTCTTTGAATAAATTTCGGCGACACGTTCTCCCACTTCACATGATCCGTACAAATCAACCTGGTATCCTCCGCGGGCCCATAACAGAAATTTCACCACCCGCTCCACATAGTACAAATCCGCCTCCAGCCTTTCGGGGGTTGCGTATATTCTCGTTTCAAATACGGAGACCAGATCTCCGGGGCGATGAACTGCAATGGAAAATGGAGACCTGGCTCCTGTCAGGTAAGCGTCGTTCCACTTGGACAGCGGAATAAATTCCTCGTCAAGCAATGGTTTCGTTTTTATTTCAACATCAA
>CAZJXH010000167.1:0-8192 GCA_964549475.1 uncultured Oscillospiraceae bacterium | reverse complement strand
AAGCCTGTACCAAGGCTTTCAAGGATTTTTTATCTATTCAAGTGTCAAAGACCCGGGATTGAAATTACAGGAGATGTATATGACTTGGTCTATTTACAGTCCATATCCACTAAATGAAACAGAAAAGAATGAGATATTTAATTTTCAAAATTCGTGAAATATTTGCAATATTTTCCGAATTTTGAAAATATCGGACCTGCGGTTGAAAATACGGTTGAAAATATTTCTGCTAATTTTACGATTATGGTTGACGAATCGATCCTTTGTTTAGTATAATATCAGCGATATCGCTTGTATAACAGGATGTCCCAGAAAGGCAATATCAATTGCCGTTGAGGGGAGGGATAAATATATGTCAGAAGTCAGAGTGAAAGAAAACGAATCCCTGGACAGTGCCTTAAGACGCTTCAAGCGTTCATGCGCCAGATCAGGAGTTCTTGCCGAAGTACGTAAAAGAGAGCATTATGAGAAACCAAGCGTAAAACGCAAGAAGAAGTCTGAAGCAGCAAGAAAAAGGAAACGCTAAAATGAACATGAAAGAACGTCTATTGGATGATATGAAAGCCGCTATGCGGGATAAAGACACTCTGAAGAAAGAACTTCTTCAGATTTGTCGGGCAGCGATCCTTCAAATAGAGGTGGATCAGAGAATTGAAATGGACGATGCGGGTGTCCTGGATGTTTTATCGAAAGAATACAAGAAACGTCAAGAGACTCTCAAGGACCTTGGAGATCGCGAAGATATCATCACAAAATACAAAGCGGAAATGGCAATTATAGAACAATATTTGCCTAAAGAATTGACAGAGTCGGAGATTTTGGAAATTGTCAACGAAACGATTGCTGAAGTTGGAGCGGTTTCAATCCGTGATATGGGCAAGCTCATGCAGGCTCTCCAACCCAAAATCAAAGGACGAGCAGATGGGAAACTTGTGAATCAGTTCGTTAAGAAGCAATTGGAAGCTTAATTGATTCGTTAAAACCAAAAGATGAAGCCCGATATCTTATAAGATGGATGTCGGGCTTTCCTTTATTCCGGGAGATTACATATGGCATTGCTGGTAAAAAACAAGTGGAAAATAGAGAATGAAACTTGGGAGGATGCCTCGTCCTCCTTGCTTGATGCGGTCTTGAACGCTCGTGGATACAATCTTTATGCGGAAAAAGAGGGGTTCTTGTCTCCACCGCTGACAATGGGAAATGACCCTTTTTTATTTCGGGATATGGATTTGGCTTGTGATGCCATCATCGATGCGATTCATTCAAAAGAAAGAATAGTGATTTACGGCGATTATGATGTGGATGGAATCACATCGACATCCATGATGGTTCTATTTTTGAAAGAATTGGGCGCGAATGTTGAATTTGTCATCCCGGATCGAATTCTTGAAGGATACGGGCTGACGGATTTCGGTGTCCGAAAAATCCTTGATCTGGAAGCACAACTGGTTATTACCGTTGATTGCGGAATCGCCTCGATTCACGAAGTGCAAAAGCTTGTCGAAAACAATATCAAAGTTGTTGTAACGGATCATCATGAATGCAAGCAGATACGCCCGAATGCCACAGCGGTTCTTAATCCAAAACGACCGGACAGCCTTTATCCTTTTCGTGATTTGGCTGGTGCAGGAGTGACTCTGAAACTGATTCAGGCACTTTGTGTACGAATGGATTTGAATGATTTATGGGAGTCCTATATTGATCTGGCTGCTATCGGAACGGTTGCCGATGTTGTGCTCCTGTGCGGAGAGAACCGGATGATGGTTTTCCACGGACTAATCAGAATGAACTGTTCCAACAATATCGGATTAATCAGTCTATTGGAAGCGATTGACAAAAGCGGGAAGCCAATCACCTCTACAACAATCGGGTATGGCATTGCCCCGCGAATCAACGCTGCGGGAAGAATGGGGGACTCCAACAGAGCGGTTCGACTGCTTACGACCTCGGACAACACAGAGGCAGACAATCTTGCCAATGATTTGATTGCTGATAATAAGAAACGGCAGGAAATCGAAACACAAATTTACGAAACAGCCAGGGAACGGATTGCACTGGAATTTGATTTTTCAATCAATGGAATCATTGTGATATACCAAAAAGGATGGCATCAGGGCGTCATCGGCATTGTTGCCTCAAGGCTGGTAGAATTGTTTCATCGGTCCGTCATTATTTTCGGCGGCGAGGAAGGCTTTTATAAAGGGTCTGCAAGGAGCTCGGGGAATGAGTCAATTCTTAGTGCCATTGAATTCGCAGGGGAACATGTCCTGCAATTCGGCGGACACAAGAAAGCGGCGGGTCTTGTTGTGAGAGATGACTGTATGGAACCGTTCCTCAAGGCGATCAAAGCGTATTCGGCTCAGAATCCATCGGATGAAACAGAAGAAAATACGATTCGAATCGATTTTGAAATACCCTTTGGACAGATCACATTATCCAATGCCTGTGATATCGCTCGCATCGCTCCATTCGGAGAAGGAAACCTCCAGCCCGTGTTTGTCTGCAGGAACATGGTCATTGAACAGATTCGATTTTTAAGTTCCGGGAAACATATGAAGCTTGTTCTAGACCAATCGCCTAATGAAACAGTTTCGGATGGCTGCTTGAACGAACGGACAGGCCAGCGAATCGATGCGATTGCGTTCGGATTTTCCGAAAATCAATCCATGTTTGCAGCCGGAGACCGGATTGATGCGGTATTCTCTCTTGAGATAAACGAGTGGAACGGAAACAAATCCGTTCAGATTATTATAAAAGACATCCGAAAATCCACAGATGAAAAAGAGACTCTGTTTCGTTCAATGGAAGATTATTATCAGCAGCATCCGGATGGCATCATGGCATTCATTCGAAAGACCGCCATATCTTCACAGGAGGTTATTCCGCAAAAATCAGATTTTATCGCAGTCTATCAATATCTGAAGACAAACTATTCCCGACAGCCAGTCCTTTGCGACTTGGATATTTTATCTGTATTTATTTCGAATAATTACAAAATTTCACTTTCAGTCTTTAAACTTGCACGAATATTTGATATATTTATGGACGTGGATGTACTGCGTTTTACTAACCTTGGAAGATATCGAGTAAAATTCCAGCTTTTGGATGTTGTGAAGAGAGCAAGTTTGACGAACTCCAAAACATACCAGACACTCTGCACAGAAAGCGTGATATTGTGATGAATCCCAATGCGGCCTCTTTTGAAGACCACAATCGCATCTCTGACACGGATCCGGATACCGGAACCGGAACCGGAACACCTTCCGATCCGGAAGAGGATATCCGAAAAGTGGATAACCAGCATGAGAACGCGAAGAGTGCGGATATCAAGGACGAGGAGATCCGACAAGGCGCAGCCTCGGATTCATCCACCAAACCGTTATCAGACATGCCAGTCAGCCCATCCGGCAATACGCACGCAGAAAATGACACGGACGCGAATCCAGATGAAAATGCTCTTCCTGAAACGATGCTCCACATCATCAAACAATATCAGGAATATTCCCTGAATGCCAATGTGGATAAGCTGATCAAGGCCTATCACTATGCATACAAAGCCCATGGAACCCAGCAGAGGGCAAATGGAGAACCTTATATCATACACCCGGTCGCAACTGCCGAAATCCTGACCGAACTGGAAGTTGATGAAGATACCCTGGTCGCAGCGCTCCTGCATGACACCGTGGAAGATACCATTAAATCCGTGGAGGATATTGAAGCGGATTTTGGCCCGGAAGTCGCAGCACTCGTAAATGGTGTGACAAAACTCGGTAAAATTCCATATTCTTCAAAAGAAGAAGCACAGGCAGAAAATTTCCGGAAAATGTTTCTTGCCATGGCAAAGGACATCCGGGTCGTCCTGATCAAACTGGCCGACCGTCTGCATAACATGCGTACAATCAGTTATATGACACCGGACAAGCAGATTGCAAAAGCCCAGGAAACCCTGGACATTTATGCGCCTCTTGCCCATAGGCTCGGTATCTACCGTATCAAATGGGAACTCGAAGATCTATGCCTGCGGTACATCGATAAAGATGCCTTCTATGAACTTGTCGGAGCGATTTCCCAAAAACGCACGGATCGCGAGAAATACCTGGATCAAATTGTCAAGGATTTGAAAGAGCGAATTACCCAGATGGGGATCAATTCTGAGATTGAAGGCCGCCCGAAACATTTTTACAGCATCTATCGCAAAATGAAAACGCAGGATAAGCTGCTGGATCAGATTTATGATTTGTTTGCGGCGAGAATCATTGTTGACACGGTCTCGGACTGTTATGCCGTTCTGGGACTGGTCCATGAAATGTATCGGCCCATGCCTGGACGTTTTAAAGATTATATCGCCATGCCAAAACCCAACATGTATCAGTCTTTGCATACTACGGTAATTGGTCCGAAGGGGATTCCGTTCGAAGTCCAGATCCGGACCCTCGCAATGCATCGTACCGCAGAATATGGTATCGCCGCGCACTGGCGGTACAAGGAGTCCTCTCCGGCCAATAAGACGGAAGACGGCTTTGATGGTAAACTTGCCTGGCTCAGACAATTGCTGGACTGGCAGAAAGATATGCGTGATGCCGGTGAATTCATGGAAACTCTCAAGAACGGACTGGTTGCTGACGTAGTATTTGTCTTCACTCCGAAAGGCGCTGTCATTTCCCTGCCGGCAGGCGCAGTCCCAATCGACTTTGCCTATAATATCCATAGCGGCATCGGGAACAAGATGTATGGAGCGAAAGTCAACGGGCGGATTGTTCCTCTGACGTATATCCTTAATAACGGGGATATTGTAGAAATTCTTACGTCAGATAAGGTTCACGGTCCCAGCAGGGATTGGATGAAAATCGTCAAAAGCACCTCTGCGCGAAACAAAATCAACCAGTGGTTCAAAAAGGAAATGCGGGAAGAGAACATCGTGCGCGGGCGGGATGTTTTTGAACGCGAGGTGAAGAAAAACGGATTTGCCCCGGGACAGCTGACGAAACATGATTTTTTGGAACCCATATTAAAACGTTATACTCTTCAGACCCTTGAAGATCTGTATTCCGCGATCGGATATGGTGGAATTTCCGCAGGCAAGATTATTCCGAGATTACGGGACGAATATATCAAAAGCCTCCCGGAATCCGAACGGACGAAGCTTGGATACCGTATCACATCAACCGGACAGGTCGTATACAGCGCAGCATCACCGATCACAACAGCAACCGACGGCCAACTGATCGAACCTTCCACAAGTACTGCGAAACAAAGCAAAAAGACCAAAAAACAATCTAAAAACTCTAATATCGGCATTGTCGTACCCGGAATCGAGAATTGTCTCGTATCGCTTTCCCGCTGCTGCAGTCCGATCCCCGGAGACAAAATCATCGGATACATCACCCGGGGAAGAGGCGTTGCGGTTCATTGCATGGATTGTACCAATATTCGGACGATTCTGGAATCCTCGAGCGCATCCCCTAAAGATGCGGAACGCGCATCAAGGCTGATCGAGGTATTCTGGAGCGAAGAAAAGACTTCCGGCGCATTCCAGGTTGAACTGACCATCATGGCTCATGACCGAAGGAACTTATTGGCGGATGTTTCCAATGCGATTGCAGATGAGAAAGTATCCATCATTTCCGGAAACATGTCCTCCCTTAAAGATGTCACTGCGACCCTGATCATGACATTGGAGGTTTCCAACCAAACACAGTATGACCGTGTCATCGGAAGACTCAAAGCAATCAAAGATGTCATTGAAGTCCGGCGCGGACATTGAATCGGGGATTCCTCCCACCCGCTGGGCAGCTATATTATCGCGTATGCCGCCTTATATAGTATCCTATTGGCACTTTGTCGCCGTTTTATTATTCTTATCGCAATACAACGAAAATCCAGTAAAAATGATCAAAGTTAGAACTGGCGCGAATCCTGGAATACAGGATTTATTTATATTTTCAAATTATAGTAAAAATAGTACAATTATTAGCAAGAATGTAGTACGTATTTTCAAATTATTGTTATAAAATTTACACGAGGTGCTAA
The DNA here is from genome assembly GCA_964549475.1 of uncultured Oscillospiraceae bacterium. Classification (GTDB taxonomy): domain Bacteria; phylum Bacillota; class Clostridia; order Saccharofermentanales; family UBA5734; genus JBBQKF01. The sequence continues at coordinate 2,162 of CAZJXH010000167.1, read as the reverse complement.
ATAAGTGGATAAAAAGAAAATTGGAATCCAAATGAATACATCTTATGATTTCAGCGACGTGATCCAGGCTGCGCAGGTTTACCAGAAATCCACCCATGTCCCTTGCAGAGTAGTCAATTCCGTTGGAGAGACAATACACACTTCCTTTGATAAAGAGGAGGATGTTGCGGTGTGCGATGTCGCATCGAGATTATTCTATAGCAGCGAAACGGATAAGGAGGACGATAAAAAAACTCCGAATATCTGCTTGAACTCTCATTTATACGGCTGTTACCAGTCCGAGCGATTTGGCGGGAGGTATATCTACTTCTGTCCCCTGGGATTGACACATTGGGCTTCTCCGATCATCAACGACGGAGCCGTGGTGGGGGCGCTGATCGCAGGACCGGTCCATATGGTGGATCCTGACGAGTTTTTAATGGAAGACATGGTGGTGCGATTCGGTGTATCTCCGTCCGCCGCCAAAGAAATCAAAATTTCTTCCGAATCCCTGCTTGTGATTCCTCCTGCAATGGTGAATCATTACAGTGAATTGCTGTTCCTGATCGCCAAAGGGGTTTCAGACAAGACCTTTGAACTGCTGGAAGAGCGCAAGGCAAAAGGGGACCAGCAATCCGAAATAGCGGAACAGATCAAATTCATGAAATCATTTGTTCCACACCAGGATTATGAACCTTATCCATTAGAAAAAGAACAAGAATTAATGGAACTGATCGAGACAGGTGACAAGCCGGGATCACAACGGGTGCTGAACGAGATCCTGGGCCAGATCTTTTTCGCCAGCGGAGGAAGTTTTGAAGTCATCCGCTCCAGAGTGCTTGAATTGGTTGTCCTGCTGTCTCGTGCGGCAATCAAAGGCGGTGCGGACGCACAGCAGATATTTGGATTGAATTATACCTATCTTGGACGGATCAACACATTCCGGAATGTAGAAGAGTTAACATATTGGCTATCCGGGATCATGGCCCGTTTCACCGATCAGGTTTTTAATCTGACCGATGTGAAGCATGTCGATGTGATGTACAGAGCGGTTGACTATATCCGAAAGAATTACACCAAGCGGGTCACGCTGGAAGAGACCGCATCCTTTGTTTTTTTAAGCCCGGCGTATTTCAGCAGAGTGTTTAAAGATGAGATTGGTGATAATTTTAATATATATGTAAATAAAATCCGGATTGAAGCGGCAAAGAAACTGCTGCTTAATGAGAAAGTCTCCCTGGTGGATATCTCATCGCTTGTCGGATTCGAGGGACAGAGCTATTTTTCTAAAGTATTTAAAAAAATGACCGGTGTCACCCCCGGAAAATTCAGAGAGTCGCGCGGGAAGGCCGTTATCGAAAATAAACAAACCACGAAAAACGTAAAATAGCCGCTTTACAGGATATTAAGTCTGAATTGTCAGATTTAAAATATAACCGATGGAGGAATAATAGAAATGGAAATTTTAGTACAAATTTCAGAAGCCCTGCAAAAAGGAAAAGCAAAAGATGTGAAAATCATGGTTCAAGAAGCAATCGACAGCGGTATTCCGGCTCAGCAAATACTCACAGAGGGCCTTCTTTCCGGAATGGGCGTAATCGGTGGAAAATTCAAGAACAATGAAGTATATGTTCCGGACGTCCTGATTGCCGCTCGCGCAATGAAAGCAGGAACTGAACTGTTGAAGCCTCTCCTTGCCGCTGACGGAGTGAAGGCATCCGGGAAAATCGTTATCGGTACTGTCAAAGGCGATTTGCATGACATCGGCAAGAATCTGGTTGGTATGATGATGGAAGGAAAAGGACTGGAAGTCATTGATGTTGGAACCGATGTTTCCGCTCAGACCTTTATACAAGCTGCCATTGATAACAATGCACAGATCATCTGCTGTTCCGCTCTGCTGACAACAACCATGGGTGAGATGAAAGCTGTTGTGGAAGAAGCGAAAGCAAAAGGAATCCGTAATAATGTGACCATCATGGTTGGCGGTGCTCCGGTCAACGAAGCCTTTGCCGCAAGCATCGGCGCCGATATTTATACCGCAGATGCAGCATCTGCCGCAGATGCCGCAGTAGCAGCGATCCTGGCAAAAAAATAAAATCCGGGTGAAAATAAGAAATATGGGGGAAATATGGGGACGGTTCTTGTGTTGCATAAACAAAATAAAATGCAACACAAGAACC
>CAZJXH010000166.1:0-8252 GCA_964549475.1 uncultured Oscillospiraceae bacterium | reverse complement strand
AAAACCGTGAAAATCGATTTTGACATCAAGGTGCCTGAATCGACACCGGAGGAGGCGATTCTTTTTGTGGATACGTATTCCCCCGTTAATCTGCCTATGGAAAAAGTGTCAAAAGGGTTCTATAGGGGTACATTCCACTTGCCAAGAGGACTCAACGTAAATTACAGATTGAAAATGATAGGCAAAAACCAAATCAATGTTGAAAAGGATATGGATCTGCACGACATCCCCTTTAGACATTTATATGCAATAGAAGACTCGGAAATTCATTGTATAGTAAATAACTGGGCATGATGTAAAGGGGAAATAAAGAATGATGGCGATAAAAAACGAGGTGCGAAGGCGCGTTTTGTCCTTGGCATTGCCCGTTGTTATGGAACAGCTGGCGGTAATGCTTTTAGGGATTATCAATACAATTATGGTAGGGAGACTCGGCAAGGAGGCTGTCTCTGCCGTAGGAATGGTCGATATGTTCAGCCGGTGTATTTTCCCCTTGTTTACCGGCATGTCTGTAGGGGGAACCATTCTTGTTGCTCATGCCATCGGTCGGGGAAAAAGGGACGATGCGAGTGAGATTGCGAAACAGGCTATTTATTCAGGGACTGTGATCGCAATAATCGTAACTGTAATCATAGGGCTTGCAAAGGGGCCAATCCTGTATTTGCAGTATGGTGCAGCGGAAGACGCGTTGATGCACTATGCACTTGCATATTTCAGTATTACGATATTCTCTTATCCGTTTATGTTTATTTATTTCCTGATTAATGGGGTTCTTCGAGGCAGCGGAGACACAAAAACGCCAATGAGAGTAACCCTTATTATGAACGTGATAAGTGCTGCGTTAAGCTATCTCCTTATTTATGGAATGGATATTCATATTGGAGACATTGTTTTACATCTTGCAGGCTATGGCGTCGAGGGTGCGGCCTGGGGCATATCAATCGCAAGAATGATTGGCGCTGGTATAACTGCCTATGTGCTTCTTCGCGGAAAAAAGACAATACAAATCCGTCAATGGAACAAATACAAGCTTAAAATAAAGACCGTTCTAGAAGTACTGCGACTGGGAATCCCCTACAGTCTGGAGCAGTTTTTCATGCAAACCGGAAAGCTTATCCTACAAATCATTATTATAGGGATGGGAACAGCCGCGATCGCGGCAAATACAATCGGAATGTCCATTATGTCACTTTGTATATCGTTCGGGTATGGGTTCAACCTCGCGGCGGTTACGCTGGTAGGACAGGCATTGGGATCCGGCAATCCGGATGAAGCCAGAAAGGATACCAGAGAAGTATTAAAAATCAATATACTGGTCATGGCTGCCATGAGCATTGTAATAATTGTTTTTGCTCCTCAATTATTTTCTTTTTATTCCAACGACAGGGAAGTGATCTCCCTCGGCGTTGGAATAATACGGATTTATGCACTATCTCAACCGTTTTTAGCGATTGTCCAGGTAATATCCGGCTCATTAAGAGGCGGGGGAGATACAAAATATCCTATGATTGCCACATTTATAGGCGTTTGGTTATTCAGGCTGGTACTCGGGTATATATTCGGCGTATTGTTCCACATGGGTATTATCGGCGTGTGGATTGCCATGTCGATCGATCTGGCATTAAGAGCAGTGCTTTTCACAGCTCGATATAAAAAAGGGAAATGGAAAACAATGATGGTTGAGAGAGAGGATAAAAATGAACTTGCAGGCAGTTTATCACCAGACAAAGAGTAATTATTGCTATGCCTATAGCGAAACGTCCATTCATATCCGTATAAGGGCCGCTGCGGGAGATTTGTCCAGAGTGGTTCTCGTTTACGGGGATAAATTCGAGTGGAAGAGGCATGGAGAAGCGGACATGGAGTATGCATGCAGCGAAGGTCTGTTTGATTATTTTACGATTGAAATACCGTTTATGGAAAGGCTTGCATATTATTTTAAAATTATGAATGGATCGGAAATGGTCTACTATACTCAATGGGGCATCGTGAGCGCGTTCGAGGAAAAGCAATTGCATTTCTATTATTTTCAATATCCCTATATCCATAAAAGCTGTATTCATCAAATACCGGATTGGGTCAGGGATAGTATTTTTTACGAAATATTCCCCGACAGGTTCTATAATGGAAATACAGACAATGATCCCGGAAAAGTGGAGGCATGGGGAGCAAGACCTTCTCCCGGCAGCTTCTTTGGAGGCGATTTGGAGGGAATAATTGATAAAATAGACTACCTGAAGGATTTCGGGATCAATGCGATATATATGACCCCTGTTTTCACATCTGGTTCAAACCATAAATATGATACAGTAGACTACTTCACCGTTGATTCGCATTTTGGAGATTTGGGTACTTTAAAGAAGCTGGTATCCGTATGCCATAAAAACGGGATAAGAGTGATCCTGGATGGCGTTTTTAACCATAGCAGCTGCCGGTCTGCGCAATTTCAGCATGTTCTTGAACATGGTAACGCTTCACCGTATTTTAACTGGTTTCATTTTAGCAGCCTGCCGGTAAGAATCATGCCGCCCAATTATGAAACATTTTCGACCATATCGAATATGCCGAAGCTGAATACGGAAAACAAGGAGGTGAGAGACTACCTGCTATCCGCTGTGCGTTATTGGATGGAGCAGACGGATATAGACGGGTGGCGGTTGGATGTCGCAGATGAATTGGATCCGAAATTTTTAAGGGCGTTCAGGGAAACTGTAAAACAGTGTAAAAAGGATGCTTATATTTTAGGCGAGGCATGGCATAGTGCTTCATCCTGGGTAATGGGCGACCAGCTTGACGCGGTAATGAATTATCCGTTTGCAATGGGGTGCATGAATTATTTCGCTCTGAATAAAATCAGTACTACGCAATTTATCCAGATAATCAATAAAATTCAAATGGATTTCACACAACAGGTGAACGAGGTGATGTTTAATCTTATAGAAAGCCATGATACTTCAAGATTTTTAACTTTATGTGGTGGAGATATCAGGAAACTAATGATTGCAGTTGTCTTCCAGTTAACTTATACAGGAGCTCCATGCATATATTACGGGACGGAAACGGGAATGGAAGGCGGAGAAGATCCGGATTGCAGGCGTACTTTCATTTGGGATAAAAACGATTGGAATATGGAAGTGTACCAGTATATAAAAATGCTGATACATCTAAGACGGGATTATGAAGCATTAAGAAGAGGCTGTTTCGCATGGATAAAAAACGAATGGAATGTCATTGCATATGAAAGGAAGCTTCCAGACCAAAATATAATTGTACTTATTAATAACAATGAAGAAAAAGCGGAAGTGACCATGGATATTAATAAAAACACTTTCATCGATTTGCTGTCGAACCAGGAATATGATTTCGGAGAGGATTCCCAGGCAATTATTGCCTTGCCGGGCTTTTCAGCAAAGATTCTGTTAACCTGATAAAAATAAAATTAAATAAATGAAATTGATATTGACAAAATTCCGCGCAGTGCATATAATAAATTATGCAAGCGCTTGCAGTAAAAATAAGAATTCATTTCTGCTGCTTAACAAAAGGGGGATGTTTATGAAAAGACACAGTGCGATTCTATTGGCTATCCTAATGATGTTTTCATTTGCAGGTTGTGGCATCAATCAAAAAAATTCATCGCAATCGGACCATTCAGGCACGGTCAGCTCAAATGCGACAGCTAGTACCACGGACAACACTTTACAGCCTGAAAAAGATGCAACACTTGTTATCTGGGAAGATGGCGACAAGCAAATTGAATTTATGGAATATGTTGCCCGGAATTTCAAAGAGAAGTATGGTGTTGACGCTAAAATAGTAAATGTATTTACCGGAGATCTTTTTAACAGACTGGTGCAGGATGCACCCGCAGGGTCCGGCCCCGATATATTTGAAGGTCCTCATGACAGCCTGGGGAATCTCATTACTGCGGGGCTGGTTCAACCAAATGACAATACAGGAGAAGAGACAAAAAGCAAATTTATAGGAAGTGCCTTTGATTGTGTGACATATGAGGGTAAATTATATGGATATCCGATATCACTCAGTACATATGCATTAATTTACAATAAAGATATCGTTAGCAAGCCCGCTGAGACCTTTCAAGAAATAATAGATTTCGCGAAGACCTATAACAATCCGAAGGAAAATAAATATGCTTTGATGTGGCAGGTGAACAGCTCTTATCTGTCTCACAGCTTTTTGGCGGGATATGGGGCATATGTTTTTGGCGATAACGGAGCCAATAAAGATGATATAGGACTAAACACAGACGGTGCAATCGAAGGAGCGAAGTTCTTCCGTTCATTGAAGGATGTTTTTAACGTGAAGAGTGCTGATGCAGACTCTCAGATCATCGACGGGCTTTTTACAAGCGGAAAAGTGGCTTATACAATAAGTGGCCTGTGGTCTGTAAACGCCTATAAAAAAGCCGGAGTAAACGTCGGAGTTGCTACTTTGCCGATGCTGCCCAACGGAAAACACCCGTTAAGCTATTTAGGCGTACAGACATTATGCATCAGCTCCTATTCCCAATATCCTAATGCCGCCAAATTATTTGCAGCAATGGCTGCTTCTGAAGAAATGCAGCTTAAAAGATATGAACTTACAGGTGGAATTCCTGTTATCAAATCTCTTGTGGACAGTGAAACGATAAAATCGGATCCTGTTAATTCTGCTTTTTTACAGCAGGCACAATATTCAACCGTAATGCCTTTCATACCGCAAATGGCTATTGTTTGGGATCCTTATAAAAGGGCCCTGCAAACCATATGGGATAATGATATCGATCCAAAGATTGCAATGAATGAATGTGTAGATTCCATCAAAAAATCTATTTCTGCCCAAAAGTAGGCATCTATACTCAATTCGGTCAAAATGAAAATGATATTCATTACAGTTAAAAAGCCGGTATTATGCATGGATTTTTTAAAAAACTGAAGATGGGAGTAAAAAATGACAAAGTCAAGAAAAGCGGCACTGCTTTCTGCTCTGTTTATGGGCCTGGGCCAGTTTTACAATAAGAAGATAGTAAAAGGAATACTCTTTTCTGCGATAGAACTATATGTTCTGCTATTTGCCATACCGTATTTCCAGTATTCCCTTTGGGGGCTTTTTACACTCGGAGAGACCCCGCAGCATTTTGTTAATGGCATTGCAACAGGAGATCATTCCATTCACCTCCTAATGAACGGCTTTTTAAGTGTTGTTCTATTAGCTCTTATGATGTTGGCATATGTCTTAAATGTGGTAGATGCATACAGAACAGGCAGGATGCTGGAAAACGGGATTGAAAGCCATAGGCCTACTGGCATATTAAGTACTCTGGACAGGCTTTTTCCCGTGTTTATGCTTACGCCTGCTTTTATTGTTAGTGTATTTCTAGTCATTTTCCCCTTGTTGTGTTCTATGGCTGTTGCTTTTACAAACTATTCAAGCCCATACCACATTCCGCCTAAAAGCCTTGTAAGCTGGGTAGGATTAGAGAATTTCAAGGATCTCTTTACATCGGGCAGTTGGAACGATACTTTCATAGGAGTAGCCTTATGGACGGTTGTATGGGGGGTGATCGCTACTTTCACAGTGTACTTCAACGGACTGTTTCTTGCTCTTTTAACAAATTCCAAGGCGATACGATTTAAAAAATTCTGGAGGAGCATATTTATTTTACCGATGGCAATGCCCGGTTTTATCTCTCTATTGACCTTTCGACTTCTTTTTAACGGAATGGGACCGATTAATCAAATCCTGGTGAGCATCGGATTTGAAAGGGTTTCCTGGCTGACGGACCCTACGATTGCCAAAGTGGTTCTTGTCGGAGTGAATCTGTGGCTTAGTTCTGCCGGAACGATGGTTATGATGTCGGGTGTTTTGACAGGTATTTCAAAAGACTTGTACGAAGCTGCGGAAATTGATGGCGCTTCCGAACCGCAGAAATTCTTGAAAATAACCTTGCCACTGGTGTTATTTGCAACTGCGCCATTGCTTGTCATGAGTCTGGCAGGAAATTTCAACAATTTTGGAGCCATTTATTTGCTGACGGATGGAGGCCCGGCGAATCCTGCATACAACTTTGCCGGTTCAACGGATATCCTGATTTCCTGGGTTTTTAAAATGACAATGCAGCAAAATCAATATAGTAAAGCAACAGCAGTCTCAATTCTAATATTCATTGTTATTGCTGTGGTATCCATCATTAACCTGAAAAGGACAAGATCCTACAAAGACGAGGATATAATTCAATGAAAAATAAAAGCAGCAATTTCGGGGTTTTAAGGAAAGTACTGGCTTATGCCATACTTATATCAGGAAGCATGATTGTATTTTTACCTATATTATGGATTGTCCTTGCATCATTCAGTTCAGGAAACAGTTAATACAGCAGCGGAAATATTTTCCAAAACCCATCTCTTATCCATTATAAAGAGCTATTTGGAACAACGGATTTTGCGTTATGGTATTTTAACACAGTAAAAATAGCTACAGCAAACATGGTCTTGTCGGTTATTCTTTCAATGGGATCGGCTTATGTATTTTCCAGATTCCGCTTTAAAGGCAGGAAAGCGGCACTTAGCACAATCATGGTATTACAGATGTTCCCTAGTTTTATGTCAATGATTGCAATTTATATCCTGCTTCAGATTTTGGGGCTGATAGACACACATCTGGGATTGATTCTGGTATATGCGGGAGGTCAGATTCCATTTAATACCTGGTTGGTGAAAGGCTATCTGGACAGTATTCCAAGAAGTTTGGATGAGGCAGCGAAAATGGATGGCGCTTCCAATCTTACAATATTTATAAACATTATAATACCGATTGCCAAACCAATCGTGACGTTTCTGGCATTGACAAACTTTATCATGCCATGGATGGATTTTATCTTTCCTCAACTCGTACTAAGAAGCCCGGAAAAAAAGACCCTTGCAATGGCATTATATGGTTTGGTTTCGGGTCAGCAAAACACCCAGTTTACAACCTTTGCAGCAGGCGCCGTTTTGATTGTTATACCCATTACCATTCTATATACCTTTTTACAAAAATATGTTGTCGAGGGTCTATCTGCCGGGAGCAGCAAAATTTAACCCATCGATGACCGGTAGATGAAATAAATAATGAATGAAGAATATGACGTTTGCGGAGTTTTCACACACCCTGACGGCGGCTTATTCTTCTATGCCCTGATGACTATGGTGACAGGTCTTGTCAAGGATCTTTCGTTTTTATTGGAAGCTTGTTCTATTTTATTTCATTCGAACCCATGGAATCATGGAATTATAAGATAGTGATTACTTAGAGCCTCTGTTATCAAGAATCTCTTTGTAATAATTATAAAACAACACATAGAAAGGTAAAGAAAAAAATGAAAAAAAAGATGAAAATGCTATGGGTATGTGTAATGACTTTCGCAATGCTTGTGATACCGGCTGCCATGATACGGCCGGTATCTGCTGAATCCGCAGGGGGTGTAACTGTATACTTCCAAAATACTCTCGGATGGAACAGCGTCTATTGTTACACATGGGGCGGTACCGGTACGATAGGAGAAGCTTGGCCTGGTGCGGTTATGACAGCAGTGAGCGGACATGAAAACTGGTATTCGTTTACTTATAACAGTACAAGTCCGCTGAACGCTATTTTCGGCAACAACAGCGGCGCGCAAACCGCCAACCATACACCGGCTGATTTGCCTGTTGCCACAGGCACTTATTGGTTTGTTCCCAGTACCGAAACAGAAACAACGGCAGGCGGTTATGCCTCTGGAAACACTATTGCGGTTTACACAAAAGCACAAACAGGCTGGCCCGGGTATGTCGCCGAGGCCACCGCAACTCCCACGGCTTCTGCTGCAACGACTTCTGCACCAGGCAGCACGAATCCAAAGACGGGAGACAATAGTTTTGCGGGTAGTTTTGGATTCATGAGTTTGGCCGTATTATTATCCGGGCTGTGTGTCATCAAAATAAGAAGAAATAAAAAAAGCTCAGAAAAAATCTGAATTAAAAAGAATCCGGTTCCTTAAGGCCGAAGCGCTGCAAGCATCTGCAGCGCTTCGCCACGATAAAGATTCAATCTATATCCATATTTTACCGATGGCACAGGAGCTTCTGAATTTACTGGCAATCTGTAAATTGTAAGCTTTTGCGGTATAATTGAATGCAACATAGGGACGGCAACATGGGGGCAACATGGGGACGGTTCTTATATTGCATAAACGGAATAAAATGAAATATAAGAACCGTCCCCATGTTGCA
>CAZJXH010000165.1:0-8265 GCA_964549475.1 uncultured Oscillospiraceae bacterium | reverse complement strand
TCGGACTGGTGAAAAGCGCACAGTCTATCAAAGGAACCCCCTATCTGCAGGTTGGAGATGTGATGATTCCGTATTCAACCGATCTCATTGTCTATGATAAAGGAGTCACCCCATAAATCGCATCGTAGACTAAAAAACTCAACAAAAAGAAAAGCGGAGGAATATAACATGTTAAGATCAATGTTTTCAGGTGTTTCAGGACTCAAAAACCATCAAATAAAAATGGATGTAATCGGGAATAACATTGCAAATGTCAATACCATCGGATACAAATCGAGCCGCGTGACGTTTCAGGATGTCTACAGCCAAAGCATCAAGCCGGCAACCACGCCCAATGCCTTGACAGGAGCAGGAGGAACCAATCCGCAGCAAATCGGATTAGGCGTTACCATCGGAAGCATTGATGTGATGCATACAAGCTCCGGATCGGAGTATACAGGCTCTCCTCTGGATCTGAGCATAACCGGAGACGGATTTTTCACGGTGTCCAGCGAGGCCGGGACCTATTACACCCGCGCGGGAAATTTTACCACAGATGGAAATAACAACCTTGTCACGGCCGGTGGAATGAATGTCATGGGATGGACCCTGCCGGCGCCGCAAGTTCCGCCGGTTGCTGTGGTGATCCCCACCACCCCGCCGGTTCCTCTTCAAGAGATCAAAATTTCAGATGATTATTACGATGTCAGCGTTAATAAAAACGGAGAAGTTGTCGGAATCAACAAAACAACCCAGGACAAGGAGATTATCGCTAAAATAGCCATTGCCAATTTTAACAATCAAAATGCATTGGAAAAAATGGGAGAAAGCCTTTATAGTGTGACAATGAATTCCGGCAACGCAGAAATGGGCTTCCCGGGATCTACCGGAGTGTCTCTGCTGACGCCGTCTTCTCTTGAGATGTCCAATGTCGATCTCGCAAAAGAATTTACCGATATGATCATCACACAGCGTGGATTTCAAGCAAATTCAAGAGTGATAACCACCTCCGACCAATTGCTCGAGGAATTGGTCAATCTGAAACGATAATCGTTTAAGGAGTGAATATGATACTGGTAACCCGTTTAAATAAGAAACCCTTCTACCTAAACTGCGACCTGATTGAAGTAATAGAGGAAACACCGGATACATTAGTGACCATGACAACGGGGAAGCGGTTTCTTGTAGAAGAATCTGCAGAAACCATATTGGAAAAAATCATCCGATATCGTAATTTGTGCTTTCAGGATGTTACTCTGCGATTTACCGATGAAGCGAAATACATAAGAGAAATCATTCGAAACGCGGAAGGGGAAAAATTCATCGCAAAAGATCCGGTCGATTGAACCGGATGGAACAATACCAGGATAAAAAACATCGGATGGAGTTTTAATGAAAAGCAAAAAAACGAAAACGAATGGGGAAAGAAAAATGAACTTATCGTCATTCATAGGACTAATTTTAGGGGCTGTTTTTATTGTCTGGTCCATTTTGATGGGCGGGGATCTGAGAAGATATTTTGATCCGTCATCGGTCATGATCGTATTCGGGGGTGTCCTGGCTGCAACCATGGTTTCCTATTCTTTTGAAAAATTGAAAATTTTTCTGCCAAAGCTAAAGGAGGCTTTTATTCATCCGGATATCGATATGGCGAAGGATATCGAAAACATTATCAGACTGGCGAATATCGCAAGGCGGCAAGGCCTGCTGGCCCTTGACGGAGAAGATTTCGGCGATCCTTTTCTACAAAAGGGGATTGAACTGGTGGTTGATGGAACAGAATCGGAACTGGTCAAGGAGATCATGGAAAGTGAAATTACCAACATTGAAGAAACAGAAGAGATCTCCCCGACAATCCTGTTAAGCATGGCACAGTTCGCTCCGGCATTCGGCATGGTGGGAACGCTGATCGGATTGATCAACATGCTGATGTTCCTGGAAGATTCCGCCACCATCGGACCCAGCATGGCAACGGCGCTGATCACCACTTTTTACGGAGTCATTCTCGCAAACCTGGTTTTTATTCCGCTGTCATCCAAGCTCAAAGTATGCGGAGCGCTGCGGGTGAGAAGATACGAGATCCTGCTGGAGGGAATCCTGTCCATTCAGAATGGGGAGAATCCCCGGCTCATCACCGAGAAGCTTCATGCGCTCGTTCCGGACAAGAGCATGCTGAAAGAAAAAACCGATACAAAGGAAAAGGGGTTTTCCAATGAGAAAGAAAAAGTCACAGAATAGCTCGTCCGGAGGCAGCTGGATGGATACCTACGGAGACCTTGTCACCCTCTTGCTCTGCTTCTTTGTCCTTCTTTATTCCTTTTCCTCTGTGAATGCAGAAAAATGGGAGGCTCTTGTGAATTCGTTCTCGGGCGCGTCCAGTGTCTTGAATGGAAAAGGGGGGAACAAAGCGAACGTAATTCCGGAAATCACGATTCCTCCAAAGGAAGAAGGCGTCACGCCTACTGCGATTCCGACAGAATGCTTCGAACCCACGCTCATCCCCTCCCCGATTCCGATCGCATCCCCCACCCAGTCCCCAACCATCGCTCCGACAAAAGCACCGGTAAAAGAACCGACCAAACCAGCCCCGACATCGTCCGCAATATATGATCTATATCAGGAATTAAATGGGAAACTGTCAAACAATCCAAACAAAACCTCCGTTGCAATCGAAAATGACGGAAAAGAAGTAAGAATCCGCTTGATTGCCTCCATTTTATTCGAACCGGGAAGCGCTGTCCTGACACCGAATGCAAATATTGTATTAACGGATATTTCAACAATCATCGGGCGTTATTCCTCCAGGATAAAAGACATCCACACCGAAGGCCATACAGACAATGTATCCCCGATCGACGGGACAATCGAAAGCAAATTGGAGCTTGCCGGCACGAGAGCCGCCCGTGTCCTTCAGTATTTCACAGAGGAATGCAAGATCAGCATTCCAAAAGCCTATACCATCGGATATGGCAGTTCCGTGCCAATCGCGTCAAACGACACGCCGGAGGGCAGAGAAAAGAACAACCGCGTTGATATTGTAATGATTGAATAGCACGATACTCTTTGTTGCAGAATCCGAATCATATGGAAGAAAGGCCTTTTCATTTCGACATGCGAGATGGAAAAGAGATGGTACACATGAAAAAATTTATTATTGTCATTATTGTTGGAATTGCATTGGGCGGAGCCGGAGCCTGGTATTTTTTACGGGACAAGGGGCCGGTGGAACTGGTGGCATTTAACTTTGATCCGGGTGAATATTTTGTCACAGATATTAAAAACAGCAACCGCCTTCTTAAAACCGATATTATTATTCATGCAGCGGACGATACGCTCCTGCCAACCTTTACCGAAAACAGTCACAAAATCCGTGACATCATCATTTTCACCTTGAGGGAGAAAACCGGCGATCAACTTCAATCATCGACCATCCAGCAGGAATTGCGGGACGAGATCATCAAGAAATTGAATGTGGAATTCGAGACAGACACCTTCCAGACATTGTATTTTAATGAGTTTGTAATCCAATAACGAAGAAGGGAGAAAACATGTGAATGAACTGCTTACACAATTTGAAATTGATGAGCTGCTAGCTTCCATCCAGGAAGGGACGACAGAGTCAGCCGATCTTTCCGCCACAGAGACAAGTGATGTGCGTTCATATGATTTTCGAACGGCAAAACGGGTATCGCGCGATCAGCTGAAAACACTGCATGTTATCTATGAGAACTATTCCATGCTGCTGTCAACCTATCTGACAGGAACATTGGGATTTGTATGCGATACCAGTATTGTATCCATCGAGGAGCAAAGCTATATTGAATTTGTGAACTCTGTAACACCTTCCAGTGTCCTGGCGATATTGAAAATGCCGCCGCTTAAAGGACCGCTGCTTCTCCGGCTCTCTCCGGAGCTGTCCTATTCCATCCTGGACTGCCTGCTTGGCGGAATGAATTCCCCCGGCGATTCCCACCGTTTGTTCACAGAGATCGATCTGGTGATATTGGAGAAGATCATCCGCCATTTCTTATTGCTCAACAACGAAGCCTGGGAAAAAATCCTGGCGGTCAATACCCTGCTGGAAGGCCTTGAAACAAGCGTCCAGTTTGCACAGATCGTACCGCCATCCGAAACAATCCTGATTATCACCCTGAGTGTCCGAATCATGAATAATGACGCTCTTGTGAATTTATGCATCCCTTATCCTGCAATTGAACCGATTGCGAAAGAATTGAACACCAGACTGATTGCTTTCGGTCAGAATGAAAAAACAAAAATCGATCATCACCAGGAAGAAATTCTTTCAAGACTGCATTATACACAAGTCACACTAAAAGCAATCCTGTCTGAAACCACCATCCGCATCGAAGACCTGATGAACCTGCAGGTGGGGGATGTTGTACAGCTTGATAACAAACTGGACGACCTGATCAAAATCGACATTGGCCATATCTCCCGATTATCGGGAATATTAGGGGAAAAAGCAAACCATTATGCGATAAAAATCACACAAATAAACGACGCGGAGGATGATAGCGATGGATGACAATAAACTCACCCAGGAAGATATTAATCGAATGATGCAGGAGCAGATTGCCAAAAAAGCAGGCAAAGCCGCCGGAAAGCCTGCAGAAACACCTGCCGCGGCAGCGGAGAAGCCTGTGCAGCCCCCTTTCGAAGCCGTCGAGAAGCCTGCGCAACCTCCCTTCGAAACCGTCGAGAAGCCTGTTGCAGCACCTGCCGCAGCGGCTGAAAAAGCGATTGAAATGACTGCGGCAGAAGTTGAAAAGGCTGCGGAGATGTTCGCCGCAGTTGTCGAAAAGCCTGCGGAAACCCCTGTCGCGACCGTCATCAAAGCGGCTGACATGCCAGGCAGGACAGCCGATACTATTTCTGCCGCTGACATCGCAAGCAGCAGGAACCATTTCACCACTCTTGAAATCGACACCCTCGGGGAAGTCGGCAACATCAGCATGGGAGCGGCCGCAACCGCGCTCTACTCGATACTGGGCCGCAAAGTGGTGATCACAACACCCAATGTAAGCATAACGAGTTACAAGAAGCTGATCGAAAATCATCTGGCACCTTACTTTGTTGTCAATGTGGAATACACAGAAGGATTTCTGGGAAGCAACCTGTTCATCCTGCAGCTGGAGGATGTGAGAATCATTACAGACATCATGATGGGCGGGGATGGAACAAACAGCGGAGCAGAAATGGACGAAATCCATATCAGTGCAATCAGCGAAGCGATGAATCAGATGATGGGCGCCATGTCGACATCGATGGCGACTTTGTTTTCCCGGGATATCAACATCTCTCCCCCGAAATCGGCTATCGTTCAATTAGCCGAATACGGAATCAATGAAATCCTTACAGAAGATACCAATGAATTGGTAAGAATCAGTTTCAGCCTTCAGATTGAAGGATTGATCGACAGCAGCATCATGCAATTGCTCCCGCTTGAGTTTGCCAAAACCATCGTGAGCGATCTGCTGAATCCCCCGGCTGTCCAAGCTCCGGCGAAAATGAATGAACCGCCAAGCGCGCCTCCACCGCAGCCCGTCCGCCAGGAAACTTATGCCGCTCCCTCCCTGGAGCCGGCTTACCAGACGCCGACTCCCCGCGCCGCATCAAACGACAGCATCCGCAACGAGCCCGCGGCCAGATATGAGGACAGCAAAGGCCGTCCGGTAATCGATGCAAGGCCCATTCAACTGACCAGCTTTGACGCACCCGCGCCAAGCTTGGGAATGAATGCAAATGAACTCGGGATTGACATTATCCTGGATGTCCCGCTTCAAGTGAAAGTGGAACTCGGACAATGTAAAAAAACCATTAAAGAGGTATTGGATCTGAATATCGGATCCGTCCTGGCATTGGATAAACTGGCAGGAGAACCGGTGGATCTTGTTGCAAACGGCAAGGCGATCGCCAAAGGGGAGGTCATCGTCATTGAAGACAGCTACGGGATCCGGATCACTGAAATCCTTTCTCCCGCAAGCCGCCTCCGGAAGCCGCTATAAAAAGATGGCTCCATTATTCAACATAGTAAGGAGTACCCATTGAAAGAGTTTTTCACCGCTATTTTTTATATTTTTGTCACAGTAGGAGTTTTTGTTCTGACCTACTATTCGACGAAGTTCCTTTCCAAACGTGCTGGAGTGACCTCGCGGACGAAAAATCTGCAGCTGCTGGAAAAGATCCCGGTCGGGAAAGACAAGCAGGTTGCCATTCTTCGAGTCGGAGATGAAATCTATCTTCTGGGGATTTCGAACCAGTCGGTCCAATTCAGCAAGCCGCTCACGAAAACCGCAGCAGCGAAACTGGTACAGGAAGAGCCATCCCCCGCGAGATACAATCCTTTTTCAAAAAAACCCGATGGAGCCGATACAGATGGCAACGGCTCGAATGTTTTCTCCATGCCTTTGGCTGGACTGTCAGGATCCTCTTTTATGCAGTATTTGACCAATAAAATGGCTAATTTTCTAACGAATATGATTCAAAAAAGAAAAGGGGGGACCCATGAATCCAAAACCGCAAACTATACCGACTACACAAAATAAGAAGAAGCATTCCATCAAGTTTTTTCTCACGATTGCACTTATCGCAGGGATTCCTCTGATTTCCGGGATTTCAGCGCATGCGTCCTCTCTGGTGAACCTCCCGGAGGACCGTACGCAGCTCGTCCAGCTGATTCTTCTTCTCACAGTCTTATCGCTTGTCCCGTCCATTCTGATTCTGATGACCGGATTCACCCGGATCCTCATTGTGCTGACATTCGTGCGGAATGCACTGGGACTGCAGCAGACTCCGCCCAATCAGGTGCTGATCGGGCTGGCCCTCATTCTCAACTTTTTCTTCATGGCTCCGATTATCGATGAAATAAAAACAACGGCATATACTCCATATATCAATAATCAAATCACCCAGGAAGAAGCGATTGAAAAGGCGATGGTACCCTTGCGGAGCTTTATGCTGCGGCAGACTTATAAAAAAGACCTGGAATTATTCATGGGCATGGCCAAGATCGAATCGGTCCCGGCCGTCGAGAACATTCCGGACAAGGTGATCATCCCGGCGTTTATTACAAGCGAGCTGAAACGGGCCTTTCAAATCGGCTTTTTTATCTTTATTCCGTTTCTGATCATTGATATGATCGTCGCAAGTGTGCTGATGGCTATGGGGATGATGATGCTTCCGCCAACGGTGATATCCCTGCCATTCAAGATTCTGCTCTTTGTCCTGGTGGATGGATGGAGTTTGATTATCACTACGCTATTTAACAGTTTTGTCTGAAGGGAGTCCGAATGGAAAACGGTGATGTATTAAGAATATTACAAGAAGCAATCACGCTGATGATTGAAGTGACTGCGCCCGTATTGCTGATCGGCCTGGTTGTCGGACTGATTGTCTCAGTTTTCCAGGCAATGACACAGATCAATGAGCAGACCCTTTCCTTTGTTCCCAAAATCCTGGCAATCCTGGTTTCCCTTATTATTTTCGGCAGCTGGATGCTGACCAAGCTGGTGGAATTCACAACGTTACTATTCGGTAATATCAACAGCATGATAAAGTAGAAAGAGGAATCGAATGGCCGATACCATAGCCCTCGTTCAAAAACAATTCCCTTTTTATCTTCTTGCATTCGTACGGATTGCAAGCATGTTTATTCTGTCACCCATTTTCGGAAGAAAAAATGTTCCGGCGAAAATGAAAATCGGCTTCAGCGCCGTTCTGACTATTTTGATTGTCCCTCTGTTTCAAGATGATCAGAATATTTCCGGTTCCTTATCCTTTGATCAGCTCCATATGCTGGTTTTTATTGTGAAGATCGCGAAAGAAATGATTGTGGGGATCCTTCTGGGATTTGTCACCATCCTGTTTTTAAATATCGCATTGATATCCGGTCAGATCATCGATGTGGCGATGGGGCTTGGAATAGGGAGCGTGTTCGATCCACAGATGAATGCCCAGACGCCGGTAACCGGAGCCGTGCTGAACACGGCGATGTTCTTATATTTCATCATTGCAAACGGCCATCTGCGCCTGATCGATATTTTATATCACACCTTTTCCACCGCGCCGATCGGCCAGGTCCGGTTGACAGCCGGACTTGCCCAAATCCTCATCGACCAGTTCTATCTGACTTTCAGCCTCGCGGTGAGCTTGATGCTTCCGGTGATTGCGGTGACACTGATTATTGAGTCGGTGATGGGAATCCTGACCCGTGCCATTCCCCAGCTGAATGCCTACCTGCTGGGCATTCCGGTGAAAATCCTCGCG
>CAZJXH010000164.1:0-8297 GCA_964549475.1 uncultured Oscillospiraceae bacterium | reverse complement strand
GACAAACGGTGAAAGAGAAAAAGACCACAGCCAGGGCCTTTATCCCGGTAACTGGCGCGAAAGCCTATACGGATTTTGATTTTTACCCGGCCCAATTCCCATTGATCAATGGGCAGGCCTTCTAAACCCTTGGAACGGGTTTTTTAGGATTTGCAAACGCCGGAAATCGATTCCACGATATGTGTAAGGTGTGGCCAGTGCAAAAAAGTTTGCAAATTTGATGCGGTTATAGAAGATCCCGATTACAGAGTGGATGGGTTTTCCTGCGAGGGCTGCGGAGTATGTGCGGCCGTTTGCCCCGCAGGTGCTATATTACTCAAACCGGCGATTTCCGGAGAGCTGATGCTGTATACCGACAAAAACAGGACGTTTTCTACGGCCCGCCTCAAAATGGGAAGCGGCACATCCGGCAAGCTGGTCACAGAAGTGAAAAGGCAGATGAAAATGGCATCCGGGAATGCTGATCTTGTCATTATCGATGGATCACCAGGCATAGGGTGTCCAGTGATCTCATCACTCAGCGGTGTCGACATGGCTCTTATTGTTGCAGAGCCTTCCATATCGGGCATCAGCGATATGGAACGCATTATCAGGACCGCAGAAACCTTTCAGACAAAAACGGTTGTCTGCATCAATAAATATGATACGAATCTGGAAAACACCATAAAAATCGAGGCGTTCTGCCTTGCCCGGGATCTTCCTTTTGTCGGAAGAATACCCTTTGATTCTGATGCGGTAAAAGCGATCAACAACGGACAGACTGTCGTTGATATCGATTGTGCATCGGGTCGCGCAGTAAAAAGCGTTTATGAAAAAACAATGAAATTACTATTCAAATCAAAGAGAACGGGAGGGATACCCTATGATCATTAAAACGTTAGCAGAAAACACTTCGATTTCAGAAGATTTCAGAAGTGAGCATGGGCTTAGCCTGTATATCGAGACACACACACACAATCTTCTGTTTGATACCGGGGCCAGCGGGCTCTTTGCGGAAAATGCCCTGAAAATGAATGTGGACTTATCTGAAGTCGACCTTGTCGTGCTTTCACATGGACATTATGATCATGGCGGAGGACTCAAGGCTTTCATGAATTTGAATAAAAAGGCGAAAGTCTATTTAAATGAAAGAGCGTTTGACAAGCATTATTCAAACAGACCCAATGGAGAGAAAAAGGATATTGGATTGGACGAAACATTACTGCCGAATGACCGTTTCATTTTTACGGGGGATCATCTTGTCATCGATGAGGAACTGGAATTGTTTTCCGCGGTAAGAGGTGAAAAGCTTAGTCCATCGGGCAATCGGGATTTGTTCATGGTATCCGTGCAAGACTTGGTTCCGGACGATTTTTCGCATGAACAAAATCTGATTATCAAAGAAGACGGGAATTGCATTCTGGTCGCAGGCTGTGCGCACAAGGGGATTGTCAATATCCTGGAACACATGCGTCAATTAAAGGGGCGTTTCCCAAGTCATGTCATCGGTGGATTTCACCTGTATAATCCAGCAACTAAAGCAGATGAGGATCCAGCGGTTGTGTCTGAAATCGGAGAGTATCTTTTAGATGCAAAAGCGAAATACTATACCTGCCATTGCACGTGCCTGAAATCTTATGCAAGCTTGAAGCGCATGATGGAAGAGAAAGTGGATTATCTGCCGACAGGCAGTCAGATAATATTATAACGAAAAGGGGTTTAGAGAAAATGAGTGAGAATTGCAACCAGAATTGTGGCAGCTGCGGCGATGAATGCGCCGAAAGAAAAGAACCCGAAACCGATTTTTCTGCAAAATTGAACGAGCTAAGCAGCATCAAAAGGGTGATCGGTATTGTCAGCGGGAAAGGAGGAGTCGGCAAATCACTGGTTACGTCCATGCTGGCTGTCCTGATGAATCGAAAAGGATATAAAACAGCGATTCTTGATGCGGATATAACTGGACCTTCTATTCCAAGGGCTTTTGGCGTCGAGCACAACGTGACCGGAAGCGATATCGGCTGGTTTCCTGCAAAAAGCAAATTGGGAATATCCATCATGTCCTTGAATCTCCTGGTGGAAAATGAAACGGATCCGGTCGTTTGGAGGGGACCGATCCTTGGGAATACGGTGAAGCAATTCTGGACGGATGTCATCTGGAATAACATCGACATCATGTTTCTCGATATGCCGCCGGGAACCGGGGATGTGCCTCTTACGGTGTTCCAGTCGATTCCAGTCGACGGGATCATTGTAGTGACTTCTCCCCAGGAGCTTGTGTCGATGATTGTGGAAAAAGCGGTGAATATGGCCAGAATGATGAACATCCCGATTCTGGGGATTGTGGAGAATATGAGTTATGTGAAGTGCCCCGACTGTGATAAGGAAATCAAGGTGTTTGGCGAAAGTCGTGTGGAAGAGATTGCTGAAAAATTCAAGATTGAAAACATCGCAAAAATCCCGATGGAAAGCAAAATTGCCGCGGCTTGTGATAAAGGAATGATTGAGCTGTTTGACGGGAACTGGTTGGACGGCATGGCGGACATGATTGAAAAAAGGATCGAGGTGGAATGAAATGATGGATTATGCAACACGTGCAAAAGAATTGTTTCTGCAAGGATATAACTGCTCGCAATCGGTGGTTGGCGCTTTTGCAGAAGAACTGGGGATGGATTTTGAAACTGCAATGCGGCTTTCCTCCTCTTTTGGCGGAGGAATGGGCAGGCTGCGGGAAGTCTGCGGGGCCGTTACCGGAATGTTCATCGTGGCGGGTCTTAAATACGGATACAGTGATCCTGCTGCAGATCAGGAAAAAAAGGAGCATTATCAATTGATTCAATCCCTTGCCAAGCAGTTTAAAGACGAAAATGATTCGATCATATGCAGGGACTTGCTAGGGCTTCCGGCGGGAGCGGATGAGCCCGAACCGGAGAAAAGAACAGCACAGTATTACCAAGTACGGCCATGTGAACAGCTGGTGGGATATGCAGCCGGATTAATGGGAGAATATATCAGAACAAATCAAATGGAGGAAAAGAAAATGGAAAAGAAAATGAGAATAGCAGTCGCGAGTGAAGGCAGCAATGTAACCGAACACTTTGGTCATTGTGAGAACTTCAACCTTTTTGATGTTGAAAACAATCAGATCATCAGCAGGTCGTCCATCCCGAATCCCGGCCACAAGCCCGGATTTTTACCGAACTATCTGAATGATATCGGAGTGAATGTCATCATTTCGGGCGGAATGGGCGGAGGCGCCGTTGAAATATTCAATGAAAAAAACATTGAAGTCATTACAGGCGCACAAGGGGATGCCGGAGAGCTGGCGAAGAAATACCTGAATGGAGAATTGGAATCCACGGGCTCCGTGTGCCATGAACATCAGCACCATGACGAATGCGGAGAGTGATTTAGTAAAACATTTGTAAAGGAGTCTTGTATATGAAATTTGCAATAGCATTGAAAGGCACCCAAGTGGCAACGGATACAGTATCTTGCGACAGCTTTTTAATTTATGAAGAAAAATGTGGCAAGATTATCATGCGGCAAATCATTGACAATCCAAGTAAAGAATCCAGTTTACTGATCACATTTCTTAAAAGTTTCAGGATAGAAGCATTAATATGTAATAGTCTGGATGCAGTCGTATTAAAGTCTACAAATGAAAACGGAATCAAAGTTATAACCGGAATTAACGGAAACTCCGATAAGATTGCAGAGGAATTTGCTTCTATGACTTCTAAAAAGCAAGGGAATATGAAATCTTGTTTGCAGCCGATGCCCCGCGTACTTGTTTCCTGTAGAGGGTTGCATGGTGAGAATAATGTGCTTGCTGTCGCATACTGTTGTAATTGCAGCTATGCGCCTCCAATGATTATGGTGGGAATCGTTCCAACGCGTTATTCTTACAAATTGATCAAGGAATCAGGGTGCTTTGTTGTTAACTTGGTTGACAAAAGATATCAGGATACTTTTTATTACCTGGGCAAGCACAGCAAACAGGATGGGGATAAGCTACAAGCTAAGAATGTTCGGATGGAGGATGGGAAGATTGTTCATGCTCCCATTCTTTCCGACTGCCCTGTCAATATTGAATGCACTGTTGTAGAATCCATAGTGACTGGCTCGCATGAAATGTTTATCGGCAAGGTGGAATATGTTCATGCGCAAGCCGCACTTGTTGACAATGAAGGGAATATCGATTTTTCACAGATTGACTTTCTTTGACTAGAAGTAAGAATTCGTATGTATTCTTTGTGTTGAGTCGAGTAATTTAAAAAACGAAACAGGAGAGAATGAAATATGTATCGAGTGAAAAAAACAGGAAATTTTCCTATATCAAGAGATGGAATCCTTTATTCCATTTGTCTGATTATTTTTTCTGGCGGGCTTGCGCTTTTTTCCTTGTTTTACATCCGAATAGCGGGATGGGCGATTATTTCAGGGTGTATTTCATTGATTTTAGGAATTATGGGAGTGTTTGTCCTGTTTTTCTTTCGAAATCCAAAACGGGATAGCAAGGCTCCAATAAAAATGATTTTGTCCCCGGCAGATGGGAAAGTATTAAGTATAACCGAGATGGTAGAACCGGAGTTTATCAGGGGTAAAGCAATTAAAGTATCAATATTTTTATCATTGTTTGACGTTCATATCAATCGGAGCCCTATTGAAGGTAAAGTTCAATATCATCATTATCGGGAAGGGAAAATGTTGCCCGCATTTAAAAGCCACGCATCAGATATAAACGAAAGAAATACAATTGGTATTGAATCATCCAATGGATACAGAGTTTTAGTACATCAAATCACGGGATTCATTGCACGAAGAATTGTTTGGTGGGTAAAGCCAGGCAATTCCCTGAATCGTGGCGAGCGATTTGGACTAATAAAATTTGGCTCTTGTACAGAAATTATAATGCCAGAGGGAACAATGATAAAGGTGACGGTTGGAGAGAAAGTCCGGGGTGGGATTACTGTAATCGGGGAGAAATGAACAGACTGATCTTTAACGAGATATCAGCACATGGTAACTTCGGATACTATAAACAAATCATAAAGCATATATAAATAACACCATGATATGAAATCCATTAAAATATTTGAAATCATTTTATTACGGAAGGGACCACGCGATGACGATAGCACTGTATGTGATTGCATTTTCGGCATTAATAGCCTCCTTTATTAAAAGCAAGGAAAAGACAGGGCTCGCCCTGAAAAAGGCTTGGAAAGCATTCGAAAACATTTTGCCTCAATTCCTATCGATCTTACTGATCATTGGCATGATGCTTGCAATACTGACGCCAGAACAAATTTCACAATTTATCGGAAAAGAATCCGGATGGCTGGGTGTACTGTTTGCAGCAATCATCGGATCCATAACGCTGATCCCGGGCTTTGTGGCCTTTCCCTTGGCGGCCGCGCTTCTGAAAAGTGGAGCGGGATATATGCAAATCGCAGCATTTGTCTCCACTCTTATGATGGTTGGAATTGTGACGATGCCGGTTGAAATCAAATATTTCGGCAAAAAAGCAACCTTTCTCAGGAATGGTATGGCGTTTGCCTTTTCGATGGTTGTGGCATTCGTGATGGGGGTGTTTTTAACATGAAAAAGATATGGACTCTTTTAAAAAGATATCGCTTTTTCATTGTGCTGGCAGTTATCAATACAATCTTTTTATTTGTATTCCCGGATTTTGGAGAAAAGTCCTTGTCCATCACGTGGAGCAATACGTTTGAAATGCTGTCGGTGATTCCACCGATCTTTGTTTTACTTGGCCTTTTGGATGTGTGGGTGAAGAGAGAGACAATGGTTAAATATATGGGTGAAAAATCCGGATTCATTGGCATATTGCTGGCCTTCTTCATCGGCTCTGCTGCTGCGGGACCATTATATGCGGCTTTTCCTGTTGCCGGAGTACTTCTTAAAAAAGGCGGCAAATTGTCCAACGTTTTAATTATGGTCGGCGCATGGTCGACAACAAAAATTCCATTATTGTTATTTGAAGGTTCTGCAATGGGGCTAAAGTTCACAGCGATTCGATTCATCCTGGATCTGTTTGGTATTGCGATCATTGCTTATTTCACGGAAAAGTTATTATCCAAAAAGAACAAGGAAGAGATTTATGCAAAAGCCGATTTAAAAGAATAAGAAGGAAAACATATCATTCCACAACAAGAAACAAAGTAAATCAACTAGAAGAGGAGGGGGTGCGCAATCATGAAACTTGGAATTATCATTGAAACAAAGGAATATGAAAAAGCATGGAATGCCATGAGGTTTGCTGTTTCCGCAAAGAAAAACGGCAATGAGGTAAAGGTTTTTTTAATGGGGGAAGCTGTTGAAATCGAAAAGATGTCACATGAAAAATTCGATATCTCAGCACAAGTAAAAATGTTCTATGAAATGGGCGGATGTATTCTGGCATGTGGAACCTGTCTAAAATCCAGAAGCATGGAGGGGAGTGAAGTGTGTCCCATATCCACAATGGTAGACTGTGTTAACATGGTGGAATGGGCGAATAAGGTTGTCACCTTCTAGGTCCTGATAGGCTGCCAATGCAGGTGTTATCGTACAAGAATTTAAACTTTGTGCAACCTTGTGAACAACCTGATGTGTGGCATAAGTTACGGGTCCAGGTTATGGTTTGGAGTACAATGAAAATAAAAAAGTGAAGGAGGATGAATCGACATGGAAGAGATGAATGGAAACAGAATGCCATTGATTGGAGATCCGGCACCAGCATTTAAAGCCGTAACAACACAAGGGGAAATCAACTTTCCAGAAGACTACAAAGGAAAATGGGTGATACTGTTTTCTCACCCGGCAGATTTTACTCCTGTCTGCACAACTGAATTTATGACATTCGCTTCGATGGCAGATGAATTCAAGTCCTTGAACACAGAACTTGTTGGGCTGTCCGTAGATTCGCTTTATGCCCATATTGCCTGGCTCCGAAAGATCCAGGAGCTGGAGTGGAACGGCATGAAGAATGTCGAAGTGAAATTTCCTTTGATCGAGGATATCAAAATGGATGTGGCAAAGAAATATGGAATGATTCAATCCCAATCCACAACACAAGCCGTTCGTGCTGTTTTTGTGATTGATCCGAAGGCCACCATTCGCACAATCCTATATTATCCGGCATCCTGTGGCCGCAATTTCGATGAAATCAAAAGAATCATCCTTGCATTGCAAAAAGCAGATAAAGATTCGGTTGCCACTCCTGCGAACTGGAGACCAGGAGATGATACGATCATCCCGACTCCGGGCTCCTGTGGCGTTGCCAAAGAGAGAATGGAGAGCAAAGACGAAAACAAATACTGCCTTGACTGGTTTCTTTGTTTCAACAAAGAAAAGAAATAGAAATTATTTTCTTCAACACAACGCGAAAAGTCCGGTGCCCTTATGACACTGGGCTTTTTGCATGTTCAGGAAGTAAAAGAAAGCCCCAAAAATCAAGTGATCCGGATCTCTTTCGCTGAAGCGATGCACTCGATCTCATGAGAAATCGACTTATTCAATTTGTGACAACAAAAAGCAAATATTTTTAATAGTTATTGACATATGCCCGAAAAAGAGTTATGATAGTTATGGGCATAAGCCAATAACTATTTGATGTGTATGCCCGGTAGAAGCAAAAAGAATATAGAGTTTTGAATGGAGGTGTTTCATATGCCAGGAAAAGACGGAACAGGACCGCTCGGTGCAGGACCTAAAGCAGGAAATGCGGGACGCAGAGAACAGCGCGGAGGAACAGGCGCTGGCCCGGCAGGGTATTGCATCTGCCCCAAATGCGGCGAAAAAGTAAGTCATACTTCAGGTGTCCCCTGTTCTTCCCTGAAGTGTCCCAAATGTGGTTCTCTGCTTATCAGAGATTCGTAAACAAAGGAAATAAGGAAGGAGTACTATTTATGCCAAGAGGAGATAGAACAGGACCGATGGGAATGGGCCCCATGACAGGACGCGGAGCAGGTTATTGCAGCGGTTTTACAGCGCCGGGTTATGCAAATCCGGTTGGATTTGCAGGAGGATTTGGAGGAGGATTCGGCCGTGGCCGAGGGTTTCGGAAGATGTTTTATGCGACCGGGGTGCCTGGTTTTGCACGTTGTGGATATCCCGCATACACGGGAACACACACAGCCGCATTTGATGAGAAAACGTTGTTATGCAATCAGGCGGAGTTTCTGGAAGGTCAGCTTCAACAGATAAAGACACGACTTTCCAGCCTAAGCGAAGAAGTTAAATAACCGTTTGTGATCCATGGAAGCGTTAAGCGTCCTCAATGGATTCTTCTTCAAGCCTTAAATGAATAAGGTGAA
>CAZJXH010000163.1:5318-8340 GCA_964549475.1 uncultured Oscillospiraceae bacterium | reverse complement strand
ATGATGGGCTGCCTGGGAGAATCCCTGACCGAACGGGTTGGAAATCTCAATCTGGGGGTCGAAGGAATGATGCTCATGGGCGGAGCAGCCGGATTTGTTGTCGCTACCATGACGAATAGTGTTCTTTTGTCCTTGTTGGCCGCCATGGTCGCTGCCGGATTCGGCGCTGCGATCTATGGTGTGCTGACGATCACTTTTCGTACGAATCAGGTCGTAACAGGGCTTGCACTTACGATTTTTGGCACGGGATTCGCAAATACACTGGGAAAATCGGTTTCCGGCGCCAAAACCCCGGAGAGGATCGCCGATATATTTTCTGCTAAACCCCTTGCCTTCGACTTGTCGGCGGTGGAGGATGTCCCGGTACTGGGTCCGGTCATCCGATTCATTGATGTCGCTTTCCTGCAACATAATATATTCATCTATGGAACCATTCTTCTTGCAATTGCAATCACCTTGTTTCTGTATAAAACCAAGGCAGGCCTCCGTATGAAAACCGTGGGCGAAAATCCATATGCCGCAGACGCTGTAGGCATTCGCGTCGTGCTGACAAAATATGTCTATGTTATTTTCGGCGGGGCCCTGTGCGGACTGGCGGGGCTGTATATGCCGCTGGTCCACATCGGATCATGGGTTGACAACATTACTGCCGGACGTGGATGGATTATTGTCGCATTGGTGATTTTTGTACGGTTGGATCCGCTGAAAGCCATCCTGTGGTCGATTATTTTCGGAGCATTGGAGGTATTGAAATTTTATCTGGATATTGTGCCTCAATTGAAAGATTCGATTTTTTTCAATCCGTATTTTCTGGAGATGTACCCCTATCTGATGACCGTGGTCGTGCTGATTATCACCTATGCGCGTAAAAAAGGCGCATGGATCGGTCCGGCGTCGCTCGGGGTTTCCTATTTCAGAGAGGAGCGCTAACGCTAATTGCCAAAAAATATTTACATTTTATTTCTTAATTGGACTTATTCAGTTATAATGATAACAGTAGGATTTATTATTGGTCAGCAATATATTCAACATACAGGAAAGGGGGCGAATCAATGACCGAAAATATTATACAAGACGGATGGCGTTTTTTCACCGACCTTTTCGAAAATATTAAGACCGGAATTCTGTTTTTTGGTGGACCCTATGATATATTTCTGGCAGTTTTGGATATTTTCATTACAACCGTGCTGATTTATTTCGGCTTGAAACTTATTCGAGACTCCCGCGCATGGCAGCTGTTGAAAGGAATCGTGCTGATTGTGCTGCTTTCGCAGATCTTTATGCTGATGGGGCTCCAGACGATCGGATATATTTTAACAAATACCATATCGGTTATCGCAATCGCCTTTGTTGTTTTATTTCAACCGGAACTTCGCCGGGCATTGGAAACAGTCGGACGGAACTCGTTCACCCTTTTGTCGGGCGTAGTGACGCAAGAGATCCCCCTTGGCAAGAATGCATTGTATTCCATGATTGATTACATTGTCCGGGCGACGGAGAAAATGGCGGAAACGAAAACCGGAGCCTTGATTATTATCGAGAGAGAGACGAAACTCGGGGAGATTGCCGAACAGGACAACGCGGTCATCATGGATTCCGCTGTTTCATCGACCCTGCTGCTTCAGATTTTCTACAAGGGCTCGCCACTGCATGACGGTGCTGTTCTGATAAGGAACGGCCGCATCAACGCAGCCCGCTGTCATGTGCCGCTATCGGACAACTACCATCTGCGCAGGGATTACGGGACAAGGCATCGTGCCGCGATCGGCGTCAGTGAAATGGGGGATGCGATTGCTGTTGTGGTCTCGGAGGAGAGGGGCACCGTATCGATTGCGGTCGACGGGAGACTGTATACATTGGATAATGCGGACGCACTCCGTGCGATATTGCATAAGCAGCTCGATACGGATAAACCGGGCGGAGTCCTGTCCAACCTGCTCAAGAATACGAAAATAAGAAAAAGAGACAGTAACAAGCAGAATAATTCCTCTATTCCGAAAGAAAAAAATTCTGAATCAAACACCAATAATAAAAAATTGAAAAACAAAAAATTCCTGATGATTCTAAGCTCCTTTCTGGTTGCGATGTTTGTCTGGATTTATGTACAGATCACAGTGAATCCCGTCGAAACAAAAACCTATTCGGTTCCTTTGACCGTCATCGGGACGGAACAGCTGGCGTCCAACGGATTTGACATGGGAATTCCGGTGAATACCGTTATGGTCACCCTTAAAGGAAGAAATAAAAATCTGAGCAGCCTGAGTGCGAATGACATTGTTGCCTATATCGACGTTTCTGATGTGAAAGCCAGCGCGACACAATTGATGCCGATATTGGTAAAAATAAAGAGACTCGCCTATTTTAAAACAACGGAAACATATCCTTCGACCATCTCTGTCGATTTTACCGTAGTGGACCACTCACAAACGAAACAGCCGACACCGACTTTGCAGAGCGCCAGCACCGCGGGCTCCGCCGCATCGGATTAGGAGCTTGGAAACCAGGAGAACCGCATGACATGACAGGAAACAGGCATTGGTGACAACCATTGCAGACAGGTCCGTCAATTCGATCAATTTAATGGAGGTATCATGGCAAGATTATTTGGAACAGACGGGGTCCGGGGTATAGCCAATATTGAACTCACTCCCGAACTTGCATTCAAACTGGGTTTTTACGGGGCCATCGTCCTGACCGGCGAAACAGCCCATAAACCGAAGATTCTGGTCGGCAGCGATACAAGGATATCCTGCCCCATGCTGGAATCCTCGCTGGTTGCAGGAATTTGCTCCGCCGGAGCGGACGCGATGATCTGCGGAGTGATTCCGACACCAGGCATCGCAAAATTGGTTCGATTGTATTCCTGTGACGCAGGCGTTGTCATTTCCGCTTCTCACAATACTTTTGAATTCAACGGAATTAAATTTTTCAACAGCGAAGGGTATAAACTGCCGGACCGGATTGAGGACTGGAATGTAGAGTATATATCGGACCAACAAAATGGCGTCGTAGATAACAACCG
>CAZJXH010000163.1:1632-5308 GCA_964549475.1 uncultured Oscillospiraceae bacterium | reverse complement strand
GAGAACAGAATTGAAAAAGATAACGCGAACGAAAAAAATGGCGGGTCGGATATCGAACGTCCTCGCGGAGAAGCGATCGGACATCGCACATTTTGTGAAAATGCCTCGAAGGATTATGCCCGGACGCTAAAGCAGGCGGTACGGCTTGATCTGACCGGATACAAGATTGCGCTGGATTGCGCCAACGGTGCGGTTTCGCATATCGCAGAGGG
Organism: uncultured Oscillospiraceae bacterium; assembly: GCA_964549475.1. Classification (GTDB taxonomy): domain Bacteria; phylum Bacillota; class Clostridia; order Saccharofermentanales; family UBA5734; genus JBBQKF01. The sequence goes on along the minus strand of CAZJXH010000163.1, from coordinate 5,096 downwards.
ATTATTGGAGGAGTATGGCGCGACCGTCGTATCGATCGGGAAAGAGCCGAACGGGCTCAATATCAATAAGAATTGCGGTTCCACTCATATGCACAGTCTGAGCGAGCTGGTAGTCAAGGAACATTGCGACCTGGGGCTTGCATTTGATGGAGACGCGGACAGGATGCTTGCGGTTGATTCAAACGGGCAGTGCGTAGACGGAGACATCATCATGGCGGTGATCGCTCTGGACATGAAACGCAAGAATCAGCTGAAAGCGAATACTCTGGTAGTGACCGTGATGAGCAATCTGGGCTTGGATATTTTTGCAAAAGAAAACGGAATCACTTTATCAAAGACAAAAGTCGGCGACCGCTATGTTTTAGAAGAAATGGTTGAACATGGATATCTGCTTGGCGGAGAACAGTCCGGACATGTGATCTTATTAGAGAATTCCACAACCGGAGACGGACTTTTGACGGCGCTTCGCTTATTACAGACCATGCAGGAATCCAAAAAATCCCTCGCTGAGCTTAGCTCGGTCATGCATGTCCTGCCGCAGGTGCTGAAAGGCGCCAAAGTGAGGAATGAATTCAAATCGGTGGTGGTCAATGATCCAGATCTTCAAGAGGCTTGCCGCGAGATGGAAAAACAACTGGACGGCAAAGGGCGGATATTGATTCGGGCTTCCGGAACTGAACCACTGATCCGTGTCATGCTCGAAGGAGAAGACCTTGAGCAGATATCGGCGATGTGCCAGAATCTGATTGATATCATCAACAGCAAATTCGGCGCTTAGGAAACATGGAAATATGGTGCAATATGGGGACGGTTCTTTTATTTCATTTCATCCGACGAAACAAAATGCAACACAAGAACCGTCCCCATATTGCACCCATATTGCATCCATGTTCCACTTTGGATTCATAAAAACCATATGTCCCCGAAATAATGGATTTGCTTTCTGTAAAGTAAAAATGCTTGACAACAGACGGCTTTTCCTTTAAAATAGCACAATATGAGTAGTGTAGCGAAAGAAACACCAGAAAACACGGATATATGTTTCCTTTTGGATTTTTATGGACAGCTTTTAACGGAGAAAACACGTGAAATCCTGGAGCTGCATTTTGCCGAGGACATGTCCCTGGCGGAAATTTCAGATCAATACCATATCACACGCCAGGCTGTGCACGATACAATCAAGAGAGGCGTTGCCACATTACAGGAATACGAGGAGAAACTCAGTCTGGTCCAGCGTTTTATGATCCAGAAAGACTGTATTCGGGAAGCGATTAACGATATTGAATCCGGACAGACCGATTCTGCGAAAGAGAAACTAACCCGGCTGACTCAATTGATTTGATCCAGTTGATCCGATACGAGTCCGGCAATAATATAAAACCAGGAGCAAAGACTTTACTCTTTTCATTTCAATAGCTAGGAGAGAATAAAATGGCATTATTCGAATCATTATCATCAAAGTTATCCAATATTGTAAATAAAATGCGCGGGAAAAGCCGTGTTACGGAACAAGATATCAAAGAGATGATGAGAGAGATCCGTCTGGCGCTATTGGAGGCGGACGTCAATTTTCAAGTGGTGAAGCAATTTGTCGACGAAGTCTCCGAAAAATGCAGTGGTGCGGACATTCTTGCAAGTCTTACACCGGGCCAGCAGGTTATCAAGATTGTTCATGAGTCTCTTGCTGAAATGCTGGGGAAAACCACGGGCAAGATTACTGTCTCCCCAACCGGATTCACCATTCTCCTGCTTTGCGGGCTGCAGGGCGCAGGAAAGACAACCATGGCGGCAAAGCTTGGACTGCACCTGAAAAATAAAGGGAAAAAGCCGATGGTGGCATCGGTTGACGTGCATCGTCCGGCAGCAGCCAGACAATTAGAGATCTTAGCAAAACAGGCAGGCATTCAAAGCTTTATTCTTCCGGAAGAATCCGATGCGGTCATCATTGCACAGAAAGCGGTGGACCGCGCCCGGTATATGCTGTGCGACACCCTGATCATTGATACCGCAGGACGCGCCACGGTGGACCGTGCCTTGATGCAGGAGCTCAAAGAAGTGACAAGAGCCATCACCCCCACCGAGAAACTCCTGGTAGTGGATGCCATGATCGGACAAGAAGCGGTCAATGTCGCTATCGCTTTCCACGAGGCAATCGGGATTGATGGATTCATCATGACCAAGCTCGATGGAGACGCCCGAGGCGGCGCAGCCCTTTCAATTCATAAGATGACCGGCAAGCCAATTAAAATGGTCGGTGTCGGGGAGAAGATCCAGGACATCGAAGAATTTCATCCCGACCGGATGGCGTCAAGAATTCTCGGCATGGGGGATGTCCTTTCCCTGATTGAGAAATCCACTGCGCAGTACGACGAGAAAAAAGCAAAAGAAGCCATGGAAAAGCTGAAGAAAAACCAGTTCACCCTGGATGACATGCTTTCCCAGTTTGTTGAAGTGCAAAAAATGGGACCGATCGAAAATCTTCTTGGAATGGTTCCCGGACTTGACAAGAAAGCAATGGCCAATACAAAAATGGATGACAAGGCGATTCCAAGGAGCATGGCCATCATCCGCTCGATGACGAAGAAAGAGCGCAACAATCCCTCTTTACTGAATGCAACACGCAGAAAGCGCATTGCGGCCGGATCTGGTACGACTGTGCAGGATGTCAACCGGTTGATGAATCAATTCGAACAGACTCAGACAATGATGAAACGTTTTAGTGGAATGTCCAAGGGTAAAATGGGTGGATTCGGAGGAAAAGCCGGATTCCCGTTCTAACTTTTTGAGATAGAAAAAAATTATAAATATTTATGGAGGAAAAAGTCATGGCAGTTAAAATCAGATTGAAAAGAATCGGCGCAAAGAAATCCCCTTTCTACAGAGTTGTTGTAGCAGATTCAAGATACCCGAGAGATGGAAGATTTATCGAAGAAATCGGTACCTATGATCCACTCAAAGATCCTGCGGCAGTCCGGATTGACGCAGATGCGGCAAAAAAATGGATCGCCAATGGAGCACAGCCCACAGACACCGTTCGCGCACTGCTCAAGAAACAAGGAATTATCGGGAATAAAATCGAAGAATAACGTTTATTTAGTAGGAGTACAGCTTCTATTTGTATGAACAAACTGGAGGGTCTTTCAATGAAGGAACTATTAAAAACCATTGCCCAGTCTTTGGTCAACGAACCGGACAAGGTTACCGTGAATCAAATTGATCAGGGAAACACCGTTGTTCTTGAACTCAAGGTTGCACCGGAAGATATGGGTAAAGTGATCGGGAAGCAAGGACGAAGAGCACAAGCGATCCGTTCTGTGATGAAAGCGAAAGCAACTCTTGATGGAAAAAGGGTCATTGTCGATATTGTCGGATGACTTGATATTGGAAGGATTGCAGGCCCGGATCGCTCGCGATCCGTTCTGTGATGAAAGCGAAAGCAACTCTTGATGGAAAAAGGGTCATTG
>CAZJXH010000163.1:0-1532 GCA_964549475.1 uncultured Oscillospiraceae bacterium | reverse complement strand
AGGCCCGGATCGCTCGCGATCCGTTCTGTGATGAAAGCGAAAGCAACTCTTGATGAAAAAAGAGTCATTGTCGATATTGTCGGATGACTTAGAGAACAGCTTGGAGGAATGTATAATGAACGACCTTCTGCAGATCGGAAGGATTGTAGGAACGCATGGGATCAAAGGAGAGGTGAGTGTTTATCCGCTTACCGATGATCCCAGGCGATTTTCTATTTTAGATGATTGCTTTCTGGTGACAGAAAACAACAAGGCAAAGACAAGCGCGAAAGCAATGGGTGCCAAATATTCGAACAATAAAGTAATTCTTAAACTGGATGGAATCGAAGACCGCGATGCCGCTCTTGCGCTGAAAGGACGATTTATCGCCGTCACGCGGGACAAAGCAGTCAAGCTGGCTCCGAATTCCTACTTTATCTGTGACCTGGTCGGCTGTGCGGTTATCGATGATGAATCGGGCGAACTCGGCACACTGGCTGATGTGCTCCAGACCGGAGCAAGCGATGTCTATGTTGTAAAAAGAGAGAAGAACAAGGACTTGCTTATTCCGGCAATCAAAGAGGTTATTAAAGAAGTCGACCTTCCGTCCCGGACAATCCGGGTTCACCTTCTTGACGGACTATTGGACTTATAAGGCAGGCACTTGTTTTATATACAAGTATTATTTCTTTTCTTTTTTACATATGGGAGGCAGCCTGTGAGAATGATCGTTTTAACCCTGTTTCCGGAGATTATCGAGGCGAATATCAACACCAGTATTATCGGACGCGCCATCGCATCCGGAACAATCGCTGTTGAAACAAAGAATATCAGGGATCATGCGATGAATGCATATTCCAAGGTGGATGACTCTCTTTTTGGCGGGGGAACTGGAATGCTGATGATGTGCCAGCCGGTCTATGATACCTGGGCGGAGGCAATGGAAACCATTCCGGCAGACCAGAAAGCACACACCATCTTCATGAGCCCGAAAGGGACGGTATTCAACCAGGAAAAAGCGATCGAACTGTCAAAAAAAGAAAATCTGATCTTCCTTTGCGGGCATTACGAAGGAATTGACCAGAGGGTTCTCGACGAGATCGTCGACGAGGAGATTTCAATAGGGGACTATGTCCTGACCGGAGGGGAACTCGCTGCGAGCGTTGTCATTGATGCCCTTGCGAGGCTTGTTCCGGGGGTTCTTCCCAATGAGGAGGCCTTTACCGTGGAATCCCATATGAACGGGACGCTGGAACATCCGCAGTATACAAGACCTTCAGTCTGGCACGAAAAAGAAGTGCCGGCCATTTTACTGTCGGGACATCACAAAAACATCAAACAATGGCAGCATCTGCAATCTCTATACGAGACAATGGTGAGACGGCCGGACTTATTTAAAAAACTGAATCTTTCCGAAGAGGACATGATAGAATTGATTGCATATATCAAAACCAGAAAAAACAAATCCAAATAGAAGGGTTTGTTTTTTCAATTGCAATGAAAGGCGGGAATCATCATGAAAAAAGCATGTATTTTACTGGCAAAGGGGTTTG
>CAZJXH010000162.1:0-8371 GCA_964549475.1 uncultured Oscillospiraceae bacterium | reverse complement strand
GACAAGGGGCGGAGCGAAATCCATCGCTCATCTTTCTATGCTTAAAGAAGCGGCCTATACGCAACGTGTCGGGGAGAATTCCGAAGCAAAGATGATTATTGCAGAAAAAGCGTCAAAGTTTGTGACCGCAGGCAGGTCCCTCTATATCGATGCCGGAACGACCGGAATGTGCTTTGCTCAGAAATTGAGCGACGAGAATTTATTCGTTTTGACATCCGCTCCGAATATCGCTATGGAACTTATCAAATACCACAACATCAAAATCAGCCTGACCGGCGGGCAGTTGAACCGTGATACCATTTCCCTCTCCGGCTATAATGCGACAGAATATGTCAAGTCTCTGAATATCGATATTGCTTTCATGGCGGCCAGCGCTTTCTCTCTCAACAGCGGATTTACCTGCGGGGATTATTTTGAAGCGGAAATCAAGCGGCTGATCATTAAAAAGTCCCAGACCACTGTCATGCTGATGGACTCGTCCAAAGTGGACTGCGGGATGCCATACACCTTTGCGAAACTGTCGGATATCGACATTCTGATCACCGACACTCCGTTATCGCACGAATATTTAAAGGCTGCGAAGCAGGCAAGAGTAACGGTGATCTGAGGAGAACCCATTCTGTAAAGCCAAGAATCAGGACAGGATGAAGAGGAAGAAATAATCGTATGAATCCATTCGGAAATAATATAACAAGCCCATTTTATCGAAGAAGAGGAAATGGGCGAAATCCCAGGCAATAGAAATCCAGGAGGACGAAAGATGAAAACAAAAGCAGTAAGATTGTACGGAAAAAGAGATTTAAGGCTGGAAGAATTCGAGCTTCCCGAGATCCAGGAGGACGAGATTCTGGCGAAGATCGTATCTGATAGTATCTGTATGTCATCGTACAAAGCCGCCGAGCAAGGATCCGACCATAAAAGAGTTCCCAATGATGTCGCAACAAATCCGGTTATCATCGGACACGAATTTTGTGGAGAATTTGTTAAGGTGGGATCCAAGTGGGCAGATAAATACAAAGTCGGTGCGAAATTTTCCATTCAACCCGCGATGAACGATCCCGCATCTCCCTATTCCGCAGCCGGATACTCTTTCCGGAATATCGGCGGAGCCGCGACTTACATCGTAATTCCAGACAACTATATCAAGCGCGGTCTCGTTTTGAATTATTCAGGCGATGCATTTTACTTCGGATCCTTATCCGAACCGATGTCCTGCATCGTGGGAGGCTTTCATGTCAATTATCATACAACGGCCGGAAGCTATATCCACGAGATGGGAATTAAAGAAGGCGGGGACATGGCTCTTCTGGCCGGTGTCGGGCCGATGGGACTGGGTGCGATCGATTATGCGATCCATTGTGACCGGAAGCCGGGATTGCTTGTTGTGACCGATATTGATGAAACCAGGCTGGCAAGAGCTGCTTCCATCTATACAGTCGACGAGGCGGCGAAAAACGGAGTGAAGCTTGTCTATATCAATACATCAAAATACGAGGATGTTTCAGCGACTCTGCGCGCTTTAACCGCCGATAACAAAGGGTTTGATGATGTGTATGTATACGCTCCGGTCAAACCGGTTGTGGAACAAGGCGATAAGATTCTTGGACAGGACGGATGCCTGAACTTCTTCGCAGGACCGACGAACACCGCGTTTTCAGCAGAATTCAATTTTTATAATGTGCATTATACCGCTACCCACATCGCAGGCAACAGCGGAGGAAACACCGAGGACATGATCGAGTCTTTGGAAATGATGTCATCCGGCATGATCAACCCTTCTGCCATGATCACCCATGTCGGAGGACTTGATTCCGCTATTGAATCCACTCTCAACCTGCCGAAGATTCCAGGCGGGAAAAAGCTTATTTATACACAGATTTCCATGCCGCTTGTCGCGATAGCCGATTTTAGAAAACTGGGAGAGACGGATTATGTCTACTCCAGGCTGGCGGATATTGTCGAAGCGAATAACGGCCTGTGGTGCACGGAAGCGGAGCGTTTCCTGCTAGCGAACGCAAAGAACATATAGAGTTTCTTTGATGAAATCAAAGAAACTCATTGGGAGTTTCTTCAATAAAAATCAAAGAAACTCATTGGGAGAAGACAGGGAATTAGAAATGCACACCGGGATTCTCCCTGGAGAATGAATATTTTAAATAGATTAAGAAATAAGAGATAATAGGAGGAAGAAAAAATGGCGACACCCGTAATTATGCCCAGACAAGGGCAATCCGTGGAAAGCTGTATCATTGGAAAATGGCACAAGCAGGTAGGAGACCCTATCGCAGTCGGCGATATTCTTTTTACTTACGAGACAGACAAGGCAACCTTTGATGAAGCATCAAAAGTCGAAGGGGAATTGCTTATAAAGTTTTTTGAAGAAGGGGACGATGTCCCTTGTCTGCTGAATGTATGCGTGATCGGCAAAAAAGGTGAGAGCACCGCTGAATTCGACCCAAGAGAAGCGGCTGCCGCTCCGAGTGAGGGGAAAACCGCAGATACGGCTCCAGCCAAAACCTCCGAGGCGGATTCAACAGCAAAAGCTCCTGCTGCAATGCAAAGCGCTGCTGCGGCGGCAAGCGCACCGGCTTCCCAGAGCACCGTGGATCTTTCCGATCTTGCCATTTCACCTCGAGCAAAAGCGATTGCATCCAAGAACAATGTTGACTTGAGAACCGTTGCTCCAACCGGACCCAAAGGCCGGGTGATCGAGCGCGATATCCGCCAGCTGATGGACGAAGGAAAGTTTGCAACCGGCGCAGCCGGAACCAATTATGCAGTCGGAACAACCGGAACCGGCATTGGAGGCAGAGTTTCCGTGGCAGACCTTGCCAATGCGCCTGTGGTAGGTGTCGGTACAGCCGCAACCGTCATCGCCGGTCCTGCATCCTATGAAGAGAAGCACACATCGATCCGCAAGCTGATTGCAAAATCCATGACCGCTTCCTTGAGTACAATGGCTCAACTGACATTGAATACAAGCTTTGATGCAACCGATATCATTGAGTTCCGCGCCAAGATGAAGAAAGCGAAGGAATCCGGATTGGCGGATCAACTGGGCCTTACCCTGGCTATGGCGAATCCAACCTTCAACGATGTCATTCTTTATGCGGTTTCCCGCGTTGTCAAGAATCACCGCTTGTGCAATGCGCATTATTATGATGATAAAATGGTTTTCTTTAATAATGTCAATCTGGGAATGGCCGTCGATACCCCGAGAGGCTTGATGGTTCCCACCATTTTTGGCGCCGACAAATTGTCCATCGCGGAGATTTCCACCCAGGCAAAAGCCGCAGCGGCTGCCTGCCAGAAAGGCACGATCTCTCCGGATCAGCTCAAGGACGGCACCATCGCCATCACCAACCTGGGCACCCTTGGAGTCGAATCCTTCACCCCAGTCATCAATCCTCCTCAGACCTGCATCCTGGGGGTCAACTGTCTGGTTACCAAAATCAAGAACGTGAACGGCACTGCGGTTCCTTATCAAGCAATGGGATTGTCCCTGACCTTCGACCATCGCGCGTTGGACGGCGCTCCGGCCGCAAGATTCTTGAAAGATCTGAAAGATGCATTGGAGAATTTTTCCATTCTCCTTATGGCATAAGAATCAAGATAAAAAGAATTCTGCTTTAAAAGAATTCTACTTTATAAGAATTCTGCTTGTAAAAAGAAAGAGACTTGTTTAGGAAAGGAAGTAAAAAACCATGTACGATATTATCATTCTAGGGGGCGGCCCCGCAGGATACCTCGCAGCGGAAAGAGCCGGACACGGCGGACTTTCCACGCTTCTGATCGAGAAACGCTTTTTGGGCGGAGTATGCTTGAATGAAGGCTGTGTTCCGTCGAAGACCTTGCTCAACAGTGCGAAAATCTATGACCATGCGATCCATGGAGAAAAATACGGCGTCACCACGACAGGCGCTTCCATCGATCAGAAAGCGGTCATCGCCCGCAAGAACAAAGTGGTCCGCAATCTTGTCGCCGGCATCAAAGGCCAGATGAAAGCCAACCATGTCACAGTAAAAGAAGGCTTCGGCGAGATTCTCGGCCGTGAGAACGGCATTGTCAAAGTCAAAGTCGGCGAAGAGGTTTTCGAATCTTCGAGACTGCTCGTGTCAACCGGTTCCGAAGCGATCGTTCCGCCGATTCCAGGCGCGAAAGAGGGTCTGGAAGCAGGTTATGTCCTCACTAACCGTGAAATATTAAATCTCGAAGTCATCCCGAAATCCCTGGTCGTCGTCGGCGGCGGTGTCATCGGCCTTGAAATGGCAAGCTATTTCAATTCGGTTGGATCAAAAGTAACGGTCGTCGAAATGCTTGACAAAATCGCAGGACCGACCGATCGCGAGATTTCGTCGATTTTACAGAAAAATTATGAGAAGAGAGGCGTCATCTTCAAGCTGAACTGCAAAGTGACCGGAATGCCTAAAGGATTCGTCGAATACGAAGACAACGGCAAGAAGGAATCCGTCGAAGCGGAATATGTCCTGATGTCCATCGGAAGAAGAGCGGTCACCAAGGGATTCGGCCTCGAAAACATCGGTGTCGAAATCGATCGGGGACACATCGTTGTGGATGACAAGGGCCAGACCAATGTGGCAGGCGTTTTCGCCACAGGAGATGTGAACGGCGTCTGGATGCTCGCCCATGCCGCATACCGCGAATCGGAAGTCGTCATCAACAATCTTCTCGGGAAGAAAGACATCATGCGCTATAACGCCGTTCCATCGGTCATCTACACCAATCCGGAAGTCGGATCCGTCGGAGAGACAGAAGAGACCTGCAAGGCGAAGGGCATGGAATATAAAGTCGCCAATATCACCATGAATTACAGCGGACGCTACATGGCGGAGAATGAAGGCGGAGACGGAATCTGCAAAGTCCTGGTCGATCCTGTCCACAACCGCATGATCGGATGCCACATCATCGGCAGCTATGCGTCGGAAATCATTGTTTCGGCGGCCATGCTGATCGAGACCGAAATGAAGATCGAGGATATCAAAGAATTCATCTTCCCGCATCCGACAGTCTGCGAAATCATCCGCGAAGCCATTTTCCAGCTTTGATCCGTGATAAAAAGTAAAAAACCGGAAATAGCGGAAATGAACGGAAGTAAGCAGAAACACACAGAAGCGAATAGAAAAAAATAGCAGCAGAAAAGATAGAACAAAACAGAAATAAGCAGGAATTGACGGAAGCAAATCGTAATAAGCTGGAAATTGACACGAAAAAGAAATAAAGAAATAAAAAAATGAAAAAATAAACCGCGAACAACAAACAGAAAACAGCAAAAGACGGGCAAAAACTATTATTGGAGGGAAATAGAATGACAAAAATTTTAAATGTCGACCCACGGGAAATCAGAAAACCAGGATTTATTGAATTTACCAAAATCCCGGTCAATCAGTACAACAAAACCATCGAACAGGAAAAGAAGAACTTTTCCAAAGAAGACTTCATGCGAATCTACCGCGATATGCGTTTCATCCGCGAATTCGAAACCATGCTTTACACCATCAAAACCACCAACGCCTACAATGGAATCGAATACAACAATCCCGGTCCGGCCCATCTTTCCATGGGACAGGAAGCCTCTTCCGTCGGACAGGCCTATCTGCTTACAACAGATGACTATATTTTTGGATCTCACAGAAGCCACGGAGAAATCCTTTCGAAAGGATTATCAGCCATCAACAAGCTTTCCGAGGCGGAACTGGTGAAAATCATGGAAGAATTCCTTGGCGGCGCTACTTATAAAGCCGTACTGAAATTCCATGCAGGGAAAAGCAAATCCGTCAAAGATATCGCAATCGATTTCCTGATCTATGGCGCACTGGCGGAAATTTTCGCCAAAGAGACCGGATTCCACAAAGGCCTTGGCGGATCCATGCATGCTTTCTTCCTTCCTTTCGGAATCTACCCGAACAACGCCATTGTCGGCGGATCTGCGGATATTTCCGTCGGAGCTGCTTTATATAAGAAAATCAACCGTAAAAAAGGCATTGTCGTCTGCAACATCGGCGACGGCTCCATGGCCTGCGGCCCTGTCTGGGAAGGCTTGATGATGTCCGCGATGGACCAGTACAAGAACCTCTGGGAAGGCCATATGAAGGGCGGCCTGCCATTCCTTCTCAACGTCATGAACAACCAGGACGCCATGGGCGGACAGACCCGCGGTGAAACCATGGGATATGATTTCCTTGCAAGAATCGGCGCAGGGGTCAACCCGGAACAGATGCATGCAGAGAGAGTCGACGGATACAACCCGCTTGCTGTCATTGATGCCATGTCAAGAAAAATCGACATCTTGAAGAAAAAGCAAGGTCCCGTCCTGATGGACACCCTCACATACCGCTACTCCGGACATTCTCCTTCCGACGCGGATTCCTATCGCACACAAGAAGAGAAGGACATCTGGATGAAGGAAGATTCCATCGCGGATTTCCGCTTGAAGCTGATTGCAGCAGGTGTTGCGAAAGACGATGAATTCGCATCCATCGACCAGAAGATCATCGAAACGGTGACCAATGCCGTGCAAATGGCTTCAGACCCAGTGATTTCGCCTCGTATGGACCTTGACAAGACTCCGGATGCGATCGAGAAAATCATCCTTTCCAATCAAAAAATCGCCAAGATGGAAGACCGCAAGCCTGACGTTCTCATGACAAAAGAAGAGAATCCCCGTGTGATCGCCATTGCCAAGAAAGAGCGTTTCGCCTTTGACGCAGCCGGCAAGGCCGTATCGAAAAACAAAGTGTATCAATATCGCGATGGCGTTTTTGAAGCCATCCTTGACAAGTTCTACGAAGATCCCACCTTGATCGCCTATGGCGAAGAGAACAGAGACTGGGGCGGAGCGTTCGCTGTCTATCGTGGATTGACCGAAGCCCTTCCTTATCACAGACTGTTCAACTCTCCTATCGCCGAAGCAGCCATCGTCGGATCCGCAGTCGGATATGCGATGTGCGGCGGACGTGTTATCGTCGAATTGATGTATTGCGACTTCCTTGGCCGTGCCGGGGATGAAGTGTTCAACCAGCTGCCGAAATGGCAGTCCATGTCTGCCGGTATCCTCAAGATGCCTGTTGTCGTCCGCGTATCGGTCGGATCCAAATACGGCGCGCAGCATTCCCAGGACTGGACATCTCTTGTTACTCAGATTCCCGGACTCAAAGTTGTTTTCCCTGTCACTCCATATGATGCGAAAGGCCTGATGACCTCCGCTCTGAACGGTTCGGATCCAGTGATCTTCTTCGAAAGCCAGAGACTGTATGATATCGGCGAACAATTCCATGAAGGCGGCGTTCCGGCAGAAAGCTATGAAATCGTTATCGGCGAGCCTGACGTGAAGCGTGTCGGCAAAGATATCACCATTCTGACCATCGGCGCGACCCTTTATCGCGCACTGGAAGCAGCAAAGACTCTGGAAGAGAAATACGGCATCAGCGCTGAAATCATCGATGCCCGCTCCATGGTTCCATTCAACTACGAGAAAGTCATCGCATCCGTTAAGAAAACCGGTAAAATCGTGCTGTCCAGCGATGCCTGCGACCGCGGTTCTTTCCTGAATGATTTTGCCAGAAACATCACAGATCTGTGCTTTGACGACCTGGACGCACCGGTTGCCGTTCTTGGATCCCGCAATTGGATCACTCCTGCCTTTGAACTGGAGAAGCATTTCTTCCCGCAGGCAGACTGGTTCCTTGACATCATCCATGAGCGCATTATGTCCATCCCCGGATATACCCCGACTCGCAGTTTCAACGACGTGGAGATGATCCGTCGCGCAAAACTCGGCGTTTAAGAGGAAACATAGGCGCCGCAATCCAGGCGCAATTCAGGGACGGTTCTTCTGTTTCATTTCAACTAAAAAAACGGTTCTCGCAAGAGAGCCGTTTTTTAGTTGGAGCATTTCTAAATTTCGAATCAATGAAACAAAAGAACCGTCCCTGCTTCTCTATGTTTCCTGCCGTCCCTTGGAGCTGCCTGCGCCCGAACCCGCGCTTCCGCCATGCTTCTCGACCGGCAGGACCCCGGCCATTTCACCGATGACATTGATCAGCTCGCTGTTGGACGGAACCACAATCTTCGCATTGTTCTTAAGGGCAGTCTCCATGGCCTGCAACTTGCGTAAAAGCTGCGCATTGCCTTTGAAATACATTTCTGCGGATTCATTGACCAGCTTGATCGCCTGCGCCTCGCCTTCCGCTTCCAGGATTTTAGCCTGTCGGATTCCTTCCGCTTTCCTGATCTCCCCCCCCTTGATCCCATCCGCATTCGTCTCGGGCGCGGGTCGAAAAGCAACCGCGGCAACGTTCACGGTTCCGGCCTGCAACCACCCGTTCGCCCTTCCATGTACCCACCTTCGCGG
>CAZJXH010000161.1:0-8575 GCA_964549475.1 uncultured Oscillospiraceae bacterium | reverse complement strand
GAGCATACGAGATTCGAACTCGTGACCCCAACACTGCCAGTGTTGTGCGCTCCCAGACTGCGCTAATGCCCCTTGTAGTTATGTTTTGTCAAATTCCCAATTTTCTAATGCCATTGCGCCGGGGTAAATTTGGGGGTGGTTTACCGGACAGTTCGCGCTCCCAGCTGCGCTAATGCCCCATGGGGTTTGAAAAGACTTCACCATTGTATTATAACGGTCATGGACTGTCAAGAAAAATTATTGAAGCTCCCGTTGAAATTTCAGAGGAAAATCGATTGAATTTATACTTGATGAATTCTGATTTCCCCGGACTTTCTCTTGGATCAGGCGTGTTTTCCGAAATTTCCACAAATCCTGTAATCATAATTAAACAAGGAATAACCACCAGAGCAATCGCTTGCGAAAAAAATGGAACATGGGACGGCAGGTTGTGTAATAACTCAGGGTGCAACATGGGGACGGTTCTTGTGTTTCATTTTATTGCATTTCGTTTATGCAACACAAGAACCGTCCCTATATTGCACTTATATTGCACATGCTTCATTTGTTACGGATCCATTTCTTTTCGTAAACGATTACTCTGGAATAAACACCTTATAAATAGACGATGTTGCAGGGATGGGGTATAATAAGAAAATATTAATAAACAACATTATGCCCAATCAATTTTAGGAGGATTGGTTTCATGCGTTCTATAATTGTAGTTTGCCTAAGCCCGGCGATCGACCGTAATTATAAAGTTCATTCTCTGACTTTGGGGGCTTTGCATCGTTGCGAGAATCCGACAGTCAGCCCCGGAGGGAAAGGGGTCAATGTGGCACGTGTCCTGTCGCTGCTAGGTGCCCAGGCGCGATGTATTGGCTTTTTCGCAGGACAGAACGGACAATGTATTGTTCGGGATCTGCAGCAGCACCATGTGCTGGTGGATGCGATCGATCTCAAGGGAGAGACAAGGAATTCGATTAATATACTGGATTCTGCTGCAGGTGCGGAAACCGAAATTCTTGAGAAAGGCCCCATGGTCTATCCTGGAGATTGGACGGCTTTTCTTGACCGGTTCCGGCAGATCCTTTCGAAAGAAGCGGCGCCGCCGATCGTGATTTTTTCCGGAGGCCTTCCGCAGGGGCTTCCATCGACGACTTACAAAGAGTTGATCGAAATCGCAAAACAATATCATGCGGACTGTCTTCTGGACACTTCAGGCGAGGCTTTTATTTTCGGAACGCAAGCAAAACCAACGATGATCAAGCCGAATAGGCGGGAACTTTCGCAGATTACGAACAAGACGTTTGAACGATGCGGAGAGGTGGACAGGGATTTTTTAGTCAATATTTTTCAAGAAACGAGAAATCTTGGGATTCCTGTTGTGGCTGTGACGCTTGGAGGGGATGGCGCAGTGATCTGTACGGAGAACAAGGTGATTTATGCGCATCCGCTGCCGATCCAACCGGTCAACACGATTGGGTCCGGGGACAGTTTTACCGCCGGATTTGCCTTTGCCATGGCGAATCAGTATTCATGGAAGCGGACGCTTGAGCTTGCGACTGCCTGTGCGACATCGAATGCGCTTTTTGAACAGGTGGGATTTATTGATGGCAGTCAGGTGAAAGATTTTCAAAATCAAGTGAAAATAGATGAATTTATTGTCGAAATGAGGTAAAATATCCACTAATACCGATGAACGATCATTTTTGCGGGACAGGGAATCCCAGCGGGACAGGGAATCTCAACGGACAGGGAATCTCGGCGGACAGTAAATCATATCGGCGGTGAATTTCAATAAACGATCGATTTTTAGAAACAGAAAATGATGAAGGAGAAGGACAATTAATGAAAACAGTATGCGTGCTTTTTGGAGGCGTGTC
Organism: uncultured Oscillospiraceae bacterium; assembly: GCA_964549475.1. Classification (GTDB taxonomy): domain Bacteria; phylum Bacillota; class Clostridia; order Saccharofermentanales; family UBA5734; genus JBBQKF01. The sequence goes on along the minus strand of CAZJXH010000161.1, from coordinate 6,710 downwards.
GACCGAACACCTGATATCGGGACGGTCTGCGTATAATATTATTTCCGGTCTTGAGAAAGCGAAATATAAGGTGGTGTGTGTCGGGATAACGAAAAAAGGCAAATGGATTCGTTATGAGGGCGATCTCCAGACAATTCTGGATGGAACTTGGGAAGAGAATGCGGACGCGATGAAATCGCCTTTTATATTGAAGAACTATGAGAATGGGATTTCGATCAAGGACTTTTTAACCACCATCATCGGATGTGTCCCGGACGTGATTTTCCCCGCCGTCCATGGGATCAATTGCGAAGATGGTACACTGCAGGGGCTGTTGGAGCTTTCAGGCTTTCCTTATGTGGGCTGCGGTGTCCTGGCTTCGGCCATTGGGATGGACAAATTGCAGGCGAGACGGAATTTCCAATTGGCAAAAATTCCGCAATGCAGATACATCGCTCTTCAACGCAGGAATGTCGTGAAAAATTTGGCACAGGCCATTGCCAAAGTGGAGAAAAAAATTCCCTACCCTTGCTTTTTGAAACCGAATAATGGGGGATCCTCCGTCGGCACAAGAAGCGCGAAGAACAGGAAAGAACTGGAAGATGCGCTGCTGGATGTGGCGCGATACGACCATACGATCCTGGTCGAGGAATTTGTGCCTTGCCGGGAAATTGAAGCGGCGGTCATAGGCAATGAATCTCCGAAAGTGGCGATGCTGGGGGAGATCCTTACCGCACAGAATGTGGAGTATTATGACTACAAGGCCAAGTATTTCGATCCGAATGGCGCGACGGTCTGCATTCCGGCGAATCTTTCGCCCGAGATGATGAAAAATATTACCCGATATGCGAAGAAAGCCTACAAATCTCTTGGGTGCGCAGGACTTGCACGTGTGGACTTTTTCATCGACAAACGCAACGACCGGATCTATATCAATGAGTTGAATTCTCTGCCCGGATTCACGGCGATCAGCCTATTTCCAAAAGCCTGGGCGGCATCGGGGGTTCCCATCGAATCCCTGTTGAAAAAACTTTGCGATTTTGCGATCGCGGAGAAAAAAAGCAAAGAGAGATTGGAGATTCTGTAATGGACAAATACAGGGATTTTGCTTGTGATGCGTCTTGCCCGATCGGGATTTTCGATTCGGGACTTGGGGGATTGACGGTCCAGAAAGAAGTGATTCTTCAATTGCCATATGAGAATACGGTTTATTTTGGAGACAGCGGAAGAGCTCCTTATGGAACAAAATCCAAAGAGACTATTTTAAACTTTGCGAAACAGGATACCAGATTTCTGCTGGAACAAAAAGTTAAAATGATCGTAATTGCCTGCAATACGGCAAGCGCCCATGCTTATAAAGAAATCGCCGCATCGGTGAACATTCCTGTGGTGGAAGTGATCGGCCCCGGAGCGCTTGCAGCAGTGAAAGCGACGAAGAACGGCAGGATCGGCGTCATCGGAACAACCGCTACCGTGGAGAGCCAGGTTTATACCGAGGCGATCCGGAAAGCCGCTCAAACGATGGGCGGAGCAGAAAATATCGAGATTTTCCAGCAAGCCTGTCCTTTGTTTGTCGGACTTGCCGAAGAAGGCTGGTGGAATAATGAAGTGACGCTGATGACCGCCCGGACCTATCTTCAATCAATCAAAGAAATGCAGGTCGACACCCTTGTCCTAGGATGCACCCACTATCCGCTGCTGCAGGCGGTTATCGCAAAAGTCATGGGGCCCGGCGTGGTACTGATCAATTCCGCAAGTGAAGTGGCGAAGACCATCGGTGAAGTTTTACACGGACACCGGCTGGAAAATCTGAATCCAGGAAAAGCACCGGGAACGCGGTCCTTTTACACCAGCGACAGCAAGGAGAAATTTAAAATTCTTGGCAGCAATTTTTTAAGCAGAACGATTGAAAACGCAGAAAAAATAGAAATTGAAAAATATTGAATAGTGTGATACAAAGAGTAGAATATATAATGAATAATTAAAGAAATGAATGACAACCGACGATATTATAATTATAATAGAACGGCAAAGTCGAGCAGCAAAGTCGGATCGTAAAATCGAACAGGTAAATGAAACAATAAAAGAATTCGAAAAACCGGTTTTTTGATGAAAGGATTCCATGAAAGAGAACGAATTGCCAAAAAGGAAAGATGTGACGGTTCATATTAAAAGCGAACAAACCGAATATGGGGAAAAACCAACACGCATTGAACAGATTTCCGAGGGACAGTTGTTTCGAAACGGAGATGAGTGGAACCTTACTTATAGGGAGGCACGAGAGAGCGGGTTGGATGAGTCCTTTACGACGATCCACATGCATTCGAACGGGGCGGTGTCATTGGATCGTGTCGGGGTCAACCAAATGAAGATGGAATTTATCGAAGGCAAAAAGCACATCGCACGAATGGACACGCCGAACGGAGTCTTGGATATCGGTATTTTGACGAATCAGGTAAAAATCGATATGAACGAAAACGGGGGAAAAATCGCCCTGTCCTATATCATCAATTTAAACGATGAATACCCGGTTCAAACGAAAATGACAATGCATGTCACCGCAAAATGAAAACATCCGGGTGCTATTCCATCAAGAAAGAGCACGATTCCCTCAAAAAAGTATGGAGAGTATAGAAAAACAGTGATTCGGTCAAGATAAACACATTTACATATTGACAAATCGAGGGTTTTGTTACATAATACTTTACGCGTCTTAGGAGGTGCATATGCGGATTGATATCAAAACGATTTCACGCAATATCGGGGCTTCGTTAGAAATTAAGACCATAGGCAGACCCGAGGAGATCACTCTTTCTTTTCAAGGATACGAGTTTTCGTCGCCAGTAGAATTTGATGGAGTTGTCAGCAATGCCGGCAATGATGTTTTTGTTTTAAAAGGAACGGTCGGTACCGTTGGGATATCGCGATGTGCACGCTGCCTTAAGGATGTGGTTTCGCGAATCGAGGCAAACGTGGATGTGACATTCAAGTCACAGTATCGTCGGGACCAAACAGCACAGGAGATGTCGGATCCGGAAGAAGAATACACCTACGAGGGATATTCTATTGTGCTGGATAGCGCGCTCCGAGACAGCCTGATTTTAGCCCTTCCGTTTCGAACACTATGCAGCGCTGACTGCAAAGGACTTTGCGAATGGTGTGGCGGAGACTTGAACGAGAGAGACTGCAAATGCAACGTCGCCCATGAGAATGGAACGTCTTTGCTTTAAGAATCAAAGAATTTACTGTAGAGGCGGCAACAAGAAGCCCTACGGACATGATGGAGGTACTTTTAATGGCAAACCCGAAACGCAAATGGTCCCACGCAAGAACTGGTCTGAGAAGAGCGAATTGGAAACTTACTGTTCCAGGATTGGTGGATTGTCCGCAATGCCATACATTGAAGATGGCACACAAGGTCTGCAAGACCTGTGGATATTATGCCGGTAAAGAAATCGTCAAAATGCAGGAAACGAAGTAATTCTTTCGTTTTCTAACGAATATTCGCTTAAAGACATGAGGCAGTGGGCGGGAAGCTTTTTAATGTTTTTCACTCGCTGTTTTTCTGTTCTTAAAAGAATATTGAGATCACTCTCCCTGTCCGGGCGGGATCTCCAAGTATGAGGAAGCAAATGACAAGGAATAAAAACAGAATCGATGCAATTGATGCAGAAAGCATTGCACAAGAACTGGGCATAGAAAAAGGAGATTGTTTGATTTCAATCGATCATTCCCCTGTCCTGGACGTTTTTGACTTCCGTATGCGTACTGCGGTTCCCAGTCTTCTCATTGAAATTGAAAAACAAAATGGAGCGCGGATTGAATTCGATATCGAAAAAGAGGAATATGAGGAATTAGGCATCGAATTTGAAGAGCCTCTAATGGATAAAAGCAAATGTTGCAAAAACAAATGCGTTTTTTGCTTTATAGACCAGCTTCCATCCGGTCTTCGCCAATCCTTATATTTTAAAGACGATGATCTGCGGCTGTCTTTTTTAACTGGCAACTATGTGACATTGACCAATCTGGACGAAGCGGAACTGGACCGTCTGATCTCCTACCGCCTTTCTCCGATGAATATCTCGGTCCATACGACCAATCCGTCTTTGCGCGTCGAAATGATGAAGAACAAAGACGCGGGAAAATTAATGGACCAGCTCCGAAAAATCACACAGGCGGGAATCTGGGTGAACTGCCAGATCGTCCTGTGCCCTGGTATCAACGATGGAGCAGCGCTCGACCAGACCCTGTCGGATCTGTTTGACCTCGGGGAACAGGTGAAGAGCATTGCATTGGTTCCGGTCGGATTGACTCGATTTCGAACCGCGAATAAAGTCGAAAATCTTCAGCCATTCCATTCCTCCAGCGCTGCAAAGGCAATCGAATCGGTTGCCAGATGGCAAAAAATCATGCTTCAAAAACGTCATGAGCGTGTTTTATTTGCATCCGACGAATTCTATATCAAAGCAGGCATTCCGTTTCCATCCGCCGAGGAATACGATGATTTTCCGCAAATGGAAAATGGCGTCGGGATGGTGCCGCTTTTTATCAAAGAAATGCAGGAAGGTCTGAATAAGCGGTTAAAAAAAGCGAAACGGTCCATGACCGGATTGGAACCGGATGGCAAGAACGAAAATCCCAAAGTGCTTTTTGTCACCGGCGTCGATGCCAAGCCTTATCTGGAGCTTTTTACACCGATGCTGTCGGACCTTTATGGCAGGACATTTCATGTAAAGGCCATATCCAACCGCTTTTTTGGAGAAACCGTCACAGTAGCGGGGCTGGTTACCGGAGGAGACATCATCGATGAGCTGGCCGGAAGCGCAATGCAGAAAGCAGGCTATAAGAGGGTTATCATTCCTGGCTGCATGCTTCGGGCAGGCGAACAGGTGTTTTTAGATGATTTGACTGTCCAGGATGTCGAGAAAGCGACCGGCATGGAGATCACCTGCGCGGATCCAACCGGAGAAGGTCTGCTTTGTGCTCTGGACGAGTGCTTTCCTGGAAATATCGGGGAGAGAAAAAAAGTAAAAACCAGTGAAAAGCATCGTGAAAGACATCGAGAAAAACGATGTCCAGTCAATGGAAATAAAAATAACAATAAAAAAGAATAAAAAAATAAAAGGATAAAACAATAAAAGAATTAAACAGTAAAGCAATGAAATATCATTAAAAATCAACGGAATAAAGAATCATACAGCATTAAGAACAAAACAGCATAAGAATCAAACAGTAATAAAGAATAAAACAATATACGAATAATACAATAAAAGAACGAAAAAAATCAGAGAGCATGGACAAAGCGATAAGAAACATAAAAATCATTTGCATCATAAGCTAAATAAAATTAAAATTGATCATGCCAATAAAAAAGGATAATAAGTCAGAACGAAATAAAAAACGAAGTAAGAAATACAAACGGATTTTACTTCAATCGATATTTGGAGGGTAAATAACATGGCAATGCCATTGGTTGCTGTAGTAGGGCGGCCGAACGTAGGGAAATCAACTTTTTTTAATTATCTGGCGGGAACGCGGGTGTCCATTGTGGATGACGAGCCGGGGGTGACCCGGGATCGGATCTATTCTCATTCTTCCTGGCGTGACCGTAAATTTTCAATTGTCGACACCGGTGGAATCGAGCCGGATTCGCAGGATCTTATTTTCCGGTCCATGCGCGAGCAGGCGCAGATCGCGATCGATACGGCGGATGTGATCCTTTTCATGGTCGATGTCCAGACCGGATTGACGGCGACTGACCAGGATGTCGCATCCATCCTTCGAAAATCGAAGAAACCGATTGTGGTTGCCGTGAACAAAGTCGACCAGATCGGGCAGACTCCTGCGGCGGCATATGAATTTTATAATCTGGGGCTTGGCGAGATCTATCCCATTTCCTCTGTCCAGAGACTAGGCATGGGCGAACTGCTGGATGCGATTTTCGAGCATTTTCCACCGGTTACCGATGAGGAGGAAGACCAGGATGTCATCTCGGTCGCGTTTATCGGCAAGCCCAATGCGGGCAAATCCTCCATTGTGAATAAAATGCTGGGGTACAAAAGAACGATTGTATCGGATATTCCCGGGACAACACGGGATGCGATCGATACCTATCTGGAGAATTCATATGGGAAATACAACATCATCGACACGGCCGGCCTTCGTAAAAAAAGCAGGATCGACAGAGGCATCGAGAAATACAGTATGATTCGCGCCCTGGCGGCCATCGAACGCGCGGATGTCTGTGTGATTGTGATCGACGCGGTGGACGGTGTGACCGAACAGGATACGAAAGTGGCTGGCTATGCCCACAATGAAGGCAAGGCGAGTATTTTTGTCGTGAATAAATGGGACCTTGTCGAGAAACAGACTGGAACACTGGAAGATTATGAGAAAACAGTCCGATCAAGCTTCGTATTCATGGCTTATGCGCCGATCCTGTTTGTTTCCGCTTTAACAGGCCAGCGGATCGACAAATTGTTTCAACTGATCAATCATGTCTCCCAGCAGTCTCAAATCCGATTGACCACGGGCGTACTGAACGACATGATCTCGGAAGCGGTTGCAATGGTTCCGACGCCTCAGGACAAGGGAAAACATCTGAAGATTTTCTATGGAACCCAGGTGGGGGTGAAACCTCCGCAGTTTGTCCTTTTTATCAACAATAAGGAATTGATGCATTTTTCCTACGAACGATATCTGGAGAACCAGCTCCGCAAAAACTTCGGATT
>CAZJXH010000160.1:0-8692 GCA_964549475.1 uncultured Oscillospiraceae bacterium | reverse complement strand
TCTGAATTTTCCGTATCTCCATCATGGACATCCAGGAGTTCAATTTCCTCGTACTGGATATCCCAAAACTCGTCATCATCAGGTATACCGACTGGAGACGTGGATAAAATCCCTCGGGCAATCCGATTCTCTTCGATTTGCTGCCTTTGCTCCTCTTGTCTTTGAAGAAAAGTTGGATAAAACTCCCTTTCCTTGGTGTTTAGATAACGTTCTGCTGCAATCAGTTCGCCAATGCGCTTTGAAACCCTGCTCCAGGACAGTGTCATTTTTTCATTATCTCTAGCAAGGGTGATTCCTTTCCCGTCGTGCCATTCACTGATGGATGTTCCAGAAAGAATAGGGGATACGCCGCCAATGCCATATTCATGGAAAATAAACCGTTCATTTATATTGGCGGATTGTCTTTTCTCCATCTGTTCAAAGATCCGGTATTTCCCATCGACTGTTCCGCTTCCATGCTGCAATGTATAATCGATGATTTCCTGGCTAAAAGAAAAAGACGCTGTTTTTCTTGTTTGTTCTTCCGATTCCTCCATCGGGTCCATAAACAGGAGCTGTTGATGGACAGAAGGCAAGGGGTTCATGGTATCGGTTAGCTGATTCAAGAGAATCAGCCCTTGGAAGTAATTTGCAATGACGGCCCAGTCATAATAGCCTTGAGATGTTTTCGAATTAAGGCTGCCTTCCCATAAATGCAGCACATTTTGAAAAGTCTTATATCCGACACGGTGGTCGCCATCAATGGTGAGTTCTGTAGGGTCATTATTGAAAATACTTTTCATATATCCGATAAGGTCTTCCCGCTGCTCATGGGAATTAAAAAAAACAACGATTTCTTGTTTCGTTGCCTTCAGGTGAGGGGTGGTTTTCAATATTTCATTGATGTATTTGTCGGAATGAAAAAATGGAAGACTTTTGTCCTCCATTTCTCTGTTGTAATATTCTAGTTGTAAATGAGTTCCCTGAGGACTGCTTCCTCCGCCGAGTTCCGGATGTTGTTCATCATCCCGACCCACTTCATCTGATCGGTCGCTTTCAAGTGTTCCGTCACGCCCTGAGCTGCTGCCATCTGCGATACCATCAGCTCCATCTGGTCTTTTGCTGTCCTGTCTATCTCGATCAGATGGCTCATCAGTTTCCCTGAAATCATCATCCCGGCGTAAATCCCGTTCCTGTGGGTTTTCAAGAATGTCTTGCGAAGCATTCCGTATTTCCCGAGCGTTGGTGTCGATGGCAGGGTCAGGTCTGGAAGGAGATAGTCTCCCCGCATTGTATATGTTACGTTGTTCATTTTCGCTCATCCTTTCGTTTGTTTTATTTTCAATTTCATGATACCCGGTCCGATCTTCTTTCGCAAATATGTAATCTTTAGTTTTTTCTGTTTTTTGAATGTTTTTAATCGTCTCATAAATCTCACGCAAGGCCATCTTTGCGATATCGCTTGTCGCATCACCCAAGACAGCAACGGTCTCCGGCGTGCTAAAATCCAACACGAACTTGAAATCCTGGAACCCATAGTAAGCGTTGGCATCCATCCCGCACCGTGTAAGAAGCATGTAGCTCACGGAGCATTGAAGCGTTGTTTTAAACTCCATTCCCACGTTTTGCTCACTCATTTCATCCAAAGAACTACCAGTTCGAACAGCCATTAAGTTCGCGAGGTAGTCCGAGTAATTATCCTCCACGGCATTGTACGCAGTCGAGATAAGCGCGGATACGAAACTGTGTTTGTCTAAAAGATCACCGAAACTGTTTTCAAGAGCCTCGATGACTGTCCCTGAATACCGGCCGTCCATTTTCCATTGCTGGATGGTGTTATCCCTTTTGCTGTTCGTGTCGGAGATATCAAAGATATGTCTTAACTTAAAGAAGTTGCTAGTATCATCAATCAATGCGATTCCCCTGGCGCCTTTATTGACCCATCTGCCAAGATTATTCCAGACCTCGATAGGCGCGCATGCGGTCGCATTTGGTTTTTGCGCATGGATCAGGAGCTGTTCCTGGAATTTGTATTTATAGTTCCATGCGGCAGTAGATAAAAATGATGTCCAGGCGATGTGATTGTCTGTTATGTTTTGAGCCGTTCTTTTCCCAAGCTCGGTTATAATCTGAAGTTTGCTTGCCACTTTTTGTTTTCCTCCTTCTTTGCTTTTTCCCAGACAGAACCCCTTATCTCGATCATTACGAGAGTGTTTCCTGTTTACCTTTCTTTTTGGGATATATTGATTGGCTTTATTTTGTCATCCTGCATTGTTTCAAGTTTTTCTTTTGCCCATTCAGGCAAACATTCGGGTTTGACCTCGCCTTGGATATCGTAACGTTCCCATCTCGAATTTTTGCCGCTATACAGATTTGTAGTGAAACATGCATTCCCTCTTGCATTTGCAGCAGCTCCAAACCCGCCTGTCACGTAAACCAATTGATGGGTGTCTCTTTGGTATTCATCACGAAGAACAGATGCCTTGACGGCAACAACCTTGCCTTCAATGCTTTTACTATAATCATTCGGGTAACACATATCGGAAGTAATCACTTTGGTTGGAACATTTTCCTTTACCTGATCGGCCCTTACAGATTCAATTTGCTCATTTACCCTGTCACAAAACAGTTTCATTATTTCAAGGTAATCTCCACTTGCCATGTTTTCATCGTATTGAGAAAAAAGCTCGTTAACAGTGCAATAACTGCACATATACTTCAAGTCGGATTCATTGTTCTTATCCACTCCAAAAACAACTTCTTTTTCACCAATATGAATCGCATGGATGATTTCATATTCTCCTGCCATTCGTTTTTCATCTAACATCGTGAATACCTCCGTAATTTATTTTTAAACCAGCCGAAAAAAGAGAAGAGATACAGCTTTCAGATCAGATCAAGTCAAATGTCCATATAGATTTTCTAAAGTACTTCCTATGCTTTTTTTTATAAGAGAAATATATCTTTTTTCAGCTGGTTAGCTGGTAGATAGGGGGAGAGTGTGAGAGGGGGAAAGATAAAAACGCCCCAAATAGTGGAATTGGTAAACATTTAGACTCCCCCCTTGTTATAAATCGTGTAATCTTTGTACCCTTAATAATCTTCTATCGCTCCTGTTGCCGCTGTTTGTTCCACCAGGTCTCAAGAAGTCTTACTAGCAGATCTTCCTTTTGCTGTGCTGTAAAAGATTTCGGGAAATATTTACCAAAGCGTTCATCCTTCAAGGTCAGTTTATCTTTTTGGTTGGGCTTTTCCTCGGTCATGATGGTAAAAATCACATCCTCGCTTAACCGTCCATCCATGCTTAGCTTTTTCATCCGTTGGGCCTGAGAAAGGGATGGGGTACAATCTTCACTATCCATTGTGCTAAAAAGTAATTCCTGTTCTTCTTTCGGCAGGTAGGATATTTCCACCGCAGGCTGGAATGCCATATTCTTTTCATCCACCATGTCTAAAATGTTTGGACTGAGCTCTGTCAAACGTATGAAACGTTGAACTTGGTTACGACTTTCACCAACTTTTTCGCCTAAAATCTCAACAGAATATTTACCTCGTAAATCCTGCCCCACTGGGGTAGAATTATCTTTACTAGGTCTACCTGCTTGCCTTTTCATCGCTTCAAGCCGCATTTTATAAGAAAATGCCTTCTCGCTTGGGAGCAGTTCCTCTCTTTGTAGATTTGAATCAACCATAAAAATGATTGCTTCGTCCTTGGTCAGGTTTTTAATAAGAACCGGCAATTTGTCGATCCCTGCAAGCTCACACGCCTTTTTCCGTCTGTGTCCGGATATTAACTCATACCGGCCATCTTCCTTCTGTCTTACAATAGCCGGAGTCAGAATACCAACCTTTTTAATGCTCTCCACCATATCCAACATGGAATCATCCATACGCACCTTATAGGGGTGGTCTGGGAAATCATCAATTTCAGATAATAGCAGTTCCAGGACTTTCTCGCGATTCAGTTCTACACGGCTTTCGTCTGTCTCAAAGAGGTCATCGTATGCTTTCAGTTCTATTTTTGCTGCGCTGCTTCTCAATTTCCAACACCTCCTTTGTCAGTTTCTCATAGGCAATGGCAACCTTGCCGGATTTATCGTAAGAATAAATACTCTTACCCTCGGCAGTTGTTTCAACAGCCTTTATCGAATGCGGGATCTCGGTCTTAAATACCTTTATGTTCTCTCCGTACTGCGTACGCATGAGGCTGATGATCTCTTTGGTGAAAGTGGTGCGGTTATCCACCATGGTCATAAGGATCCCGTCGATTTTAAGCTTTGGGTTGATTTGCTTTTTCACCTTGGAAATGGAATGCAAGAGAAGTTCCAATCCCTTGACAGACAGGAAATGCGGCTGGGAAGGAATAATGACAGTGTCCGCTGCTGTCAAGGCATTGATGGTCATCATGCCAAGAGAAGGCATACAATCGATAAGGACATAATCATAGCTGTGTTTTACCTCGTCCAGATACGTTTTCAACACATTTTCCCGGCTCATTGTATTGATCAGTCTGACGTCCACTCCTGACAAATCAATATTGGATGGCATAAAATAAATTCCTTCTTCGTGGTGCAGAATACCGTGTCCCTCTGGTACAGGTTTGTCATCAATTACCATTTGCAGGATATCTGCAAGGGTTATGGATAACTCATCCGGGTTTTTAATACCAAGGCTTAACGTCAGGCTTGCCTGGGCATCTGCATCGATAAGCAGCACCTTTTTGCCTTGCATGGCAAGACCGACCCCTAAGTTCGCACAGGTTGTTGTTTTCCCCACACCACCTTTTTGGTTGCATAAGGCGATTACTTTGCAATTTGACATTGCGATTCTCCTCCTTGTTTTGAATTGAAACGGTAAAAGCCGCTTGCTCTTGATTGGAACAAACGGCTCTACATCTTGCTAATATTTTGCTTTCTATTTTCCGATGTACCAGTCATCGAACGCTGATTGCGATATTATAATAGTGTTGGAGTTTGCGTATCCGTACATCATTCCAGCCGGAGTCCATAGATCGCTTGCAAGGCCCTGTGCGATATAATTACCATCAGGGAACCACAGCGGCGTATAGTGAAGTCTTGCATTATTCAGTGCATCGGGGTTTGTCGGGAAACAAAAGCTGTTTGTGCCAATTCGGGAAAAAGAGCGATATTTCCCCACATCTTTACTGTATTGAAACTCCGGGAAGGTTGCATTTGCGACTTGTGCCTCAGTATAGGCTATGGCAGCAGGTGCGGTTGTGCCGGACAGTGTGCTTGTGGATACATTCCAAGTTGCCGTAAAGCCATAGCCCGAGCCCATATACCAATAACCATTCAAGTATTTTTTTGACGGCGAGTTGATGTCGGGCGTAATGGAAAATATATCTGTGTTTAGAGATAGACCATACGTCTTTTTAACCAAAACACCACCCTCATAAACCCATTCGCTCCATGAGGCGCTTGTTATCCCACTTAAATTTGGCGGATTCATCTTTATAAAGTCAGCAGGTGCGGATTTTTCAAAACGGGTATTGGGAGGGCTTGAGGTATTTGTAGCGATAATGGTTTTTGTAACCGTTGCTGTATTATCTCCACTATTGTTTTCTGTTATGGCATTATCTGGATTCACTGTTGCGGTTAGTGTGAAAATTTTGCCAGCTGTACCGCTTGGAACCGTCCATCGGAAATATACAAGGTTATCTCCGTTTGCAGGAATCACGATCTGAGTCTTTTTCGGGACGGTGATACTGCCCCCGGGATATGTGATGGATAGGTTTGCTTTTAGATTGTTGACTGGCAATACATCAATGCTGCCTGTGTTTTTAATTCGGAAGGTTGAAATCACATCCGTTCCTTCCCGGTACTCTGAATTTGGATTGATGAATTCAATTTTCAGGTTTGTTGCTGCATCGATTGATATAAATGCGGTATCAGTATTATCCAGAGTATAGGATTCGCGTTTTGTCTTACTTTCATTGATGGATGCAAGGATTGTTTTACTCCCAAGAATATCACTGCTCATCGAAAAGGTTTTTGTCAGCGTGCCACCCGCAGGAATTGAAACAACAGTATCGTAAATAATCGTTCCTTGAAATGAGATCTTTACCGGGACATTGCTTGCAACCTTCCCGCCTTTGTTACGAAACACAGTGGTGATAAGAAACGATTCGAGTTGTTTGGCATTTGAAGGAACACTTACATCCACTGAGAAATCGTAGAGGATCGGGTTATAAACAGAGATAGTGGTCGTGGCACTTTTACTTACTGTAACGGTCACAGCCGCTGCTTTCTCATAATCCGCAGGCGCGTCCATTTGTTCAATGATATAAGTTCCAGTCATAATATTGGATAAAAGTATCTGCCCACTTGAATCCGTATAGTAATAGTCAACCGTATTGTTTGGACCAGTTATTTTGAATCGTACGTTCCCTTTGCTTAGATTGTCTTCCGTCGAATAATTAATACTAAGGCTGCCGGTATTTCGGTATAGGGTAATCATTGCAGTGACTGAATCCCCGGAAAGAATAACATTTTGAGTGGCAGGATCGTAATAATGCTCCGACGGGGGTATGGTTGAACGAAGCGAATAAGTTGCATAGATCATGCCATAAAAATATGCATACCCGCTTGTATTTGTCATGGCGGGCTTAAGATAATACCCTGTCGCGCTGCAAAGATAAAATGATTTACCCTCATAGGATTCCGTTACACCTGCGCCTTTATTTAAATCAACAATAACCGTTCCGGATTTTTTGGTTACTGTTACATCCACAGATAATAATCCACCCGATTCTATATAATAGGAAGGGGAAGAAAAACTTGCAGAGCCGGTGTAATTATAGTAACTGGTATTGTTATTAAGACTTTTATTCTTATCCCCGCGCATGTATGTCACTTTATAGGTGATGTTGTACTTGCTGGCATTCGGTATGAAAAAGCTGATATAGTAATTCCCGTAGCTGACATTTTCAGAAAGTGAGGTTGTGCCGGACTTACTGAAAGTGCCTGTACTGCCATAAGAAGTGCTATTAGGAAGGCCTGTTCCTGTAATTGTCATTGCAGCTGATGCAAGGTCTGCGCTGTCCAGACCGGATATGCTTCCGCTGGCAGTATTTTTCAGGATATAAAACGACCAGACCAGATTGGCTGCTGCCGGTTTGAATACGGCGGTAACCAGATCCTGATTAATGCTTCGGTCAATGCCACGGTAGGGCGAGGATAGGGTTCCCTGGTATCCGGTTCCAGTATTGGAGTTGTTATGCTGCCAGGTTGATTTTTTTACATACCCATCAAATGTGCCATTGACATAGGATCCCGCGCCGACTTGCTTGGACCGATCGATTCCAATGACACTGTTATACCAATACCCATAGCACGGTATCGGTGTCCCGCTAGCGCCCATTAAGTTTGCTGTATGCCCGGCATCATTGCTAAGCGACGCATTCGTGCCTGGATATTTCCCAAACCCGCCTGTTACAATCAAGCATCGCATGGTTTGATTGTATAGGACACCGTCGACAGTTAATGCAAAGGATAGGATAGGAACCGAAAACACAAAGACAATCGCAAGAATCACCATGGCTATTATTTTTCTCATACAAAATTATTCCTTTCGTTAAATTGAGTTTTTGTTTGCTGTAAAGTTTTCAAAGAAAAAGACACCCTTTTGTAAGAGCGTCTTCATCATTTGGACTTATGGTTGAATGGGATTGGTCGACTGTTCAGGCTCGAGGACTTCATTCAATGATTTATTTTTAAAATAACATCCATCTATTCATAACTCGAATATCCGATATCGACCACAACAAATAGGATATAGAAATATCCATCCTTTTGGTAGACCGAAAGCCACCCATCCTTCGGGATGCTAAATACGGTTCTTATTTTTTCGTTAAATACTGGATCTGCTTTCATATACTCGGAAATATAGTTGCCTGCTTCCACCGCATTTGTCCCAGATGCCGGAAGCTTTACATTATAGAAACCAATCACATTAGGGAGGCCATAGCCTGCTGGATTCAGAGTAATAATTCCGGTTCTTGCATAATTCCTATTTGCATCTTCGACCAAGTCTCTGGGGGAAGCGTTGGGATAAATGCTGTTATACCCGGCATTTAAAAGATTATTACCTACTAATAACCCAACATCTCTTCGCAGGATTTCAACTGAGGGGGATATATCTATTGTTATGTTTTCCGCGCCTTCCCAGATAAGTTCGCCTGTTCCGACTCCTGGCGGGGGTGGCGTCCATCCGCTGGAATCGGTCTGATCAGCGGGGTTGTCCGGTATCGGGGTGGTGTCTTTTGGCACTGTGCTGTCGGGAACTGTTGTAACGCTTGTCGAAGGCGGCTTTTGTACTGCCGCGGAGGGGGCTGTTGAAGCTGTATCACTTGAAGTGCCTGCTTGGCTTGTAGTAACACCGGTTTGGTTATGAGCCTCTTGTTTAGGGTCGCCTCCTACATCAAGTTTTATTAAATCCTTATCAATTGAGTCCTTGCTTGATTGCTCGGCGGATCCATCGATAATATCCTGTATTGATGGAAAACTAATCACCAGATCGCTCGATGAATTGGTTGAGATATCTGGATTGTTTGTGTTTCCTTTGGGGATTATATTACTTTGATTCATGAATAGCAGTGCAACGATGATGGTTATTACGGCTATTCCCGAAAAGGAGGCGGTTACTATTTTTACTTTTTTAGTGATTTTCATCATTTTTGTTCCGGCCAATTTTT
>CAZJXH010000159.1:0-8825 GCA_964549475.1 uncultured Oscillospiraceae bacterium | reverse complement strand
GCAGGACAAATCCAAAAACTCACAGAAGAAAATCCTGCTTTCCAAAGAAGAAATTGTGCTGCGATACAAGGATCCTGCCGCAATGAGTGTTTCCCAGCTCGAGACATACAGCGCATGCGCGTATGCCCATTTCGCAAAATATCTTCTGAAACTGCAGCCCCGTGTGACATGGAATCTGCAGTCATCGGATACAGGCAGCCTTCTGCACGGGATTGTTGAAATCGCTGTCAGGCAATTTCTGGACGAGTTCACTATGGCGACGGACTTGAAGGAAAAAGAAGGCGTGCTTCAACGATACCGGACGATGGATTTTGACCGTTTTTCCCTCGAAAAAATGAAAGAAATCATCAAGCGTGATAAAATGAGCGCTTTCCTGGACCAGGGATTTTTCGCATCAAAAGGCCGAACTTCCTATCGCCTGGCCGCATCGACGCTGCAAGCGGTTTTTAACCAATTCGATCCGTCGGGATTTATCCCCGGGATTCTGGAATGGGAATTTTCACAAAAAAACGACAACGCACTGATGTTCCAACTGCCCGGATGCCCCGTGCTGCTTTTTCAAGGGAAAGTCGACCGGATCGATCTGGACGGGTCTTATTTCCGTGTGATCGATTACAAGAGCGGCAGCAAGGCAGTCGAATTCGATCGCTGGTACCATGGGCTTTCTCTTCAACTGCCGGCCTATATCGCGGCATTCTGCCGGCAATACCCGGATAAGCAGCCAAAAGAAGCAGCCTATATGCAATTTTCCCGCCCCGTGATTTCCTACGAAAACACTTCGATCCATGAAATCGAACAGAAGCATGCACAGAACATCCAGAAACAATACCAATTGCGCGGAGCCCGGATGGAACCGGAGGAACTGGCCGCTGCCTCTCAGTATGCGGTGGATAAAATGGAGCATCTCTCCTGTGACCTGTTTCATGGGAAATACGATATCAAGCCAAAGAAAATAGTGGGAAAGGATCCTCCCTGCAGTTATTGCGATTATTTGTCCATCTGCGGCTTTGAATCAAAATACGATGATTTTACGATGCTGGAACCACTGGAGAAAATGCAGGACGGGCAGGGGAAGCTTTTGCCGAAATCTGCTGTTTTTAGCCGAAAAATAAACGAGGAACATAAAAAAACCGGGGAGCGAGACAGATGAAACGAACCATTCAACAACAGCAAACCATCGACGCGCCTCTTGGAAATATTCTGGTGAGCGCCGCGGCCGGTTCCGGTAAAACGAGTGTCATGACCGAAAGGATCGTGACCCGCATCACCATGGGCGAACTGGATATACGGGATGTCCTGGTGATGACTTTTACGGATGCGGCAGCAAAAAACATGCGCGACAAAATCGAGAAACAGCTGCGGACCGCTTCTGTGAAGCAGGAATTTCTGCAAAAACAGCTTGCCTATCTGGGACAGAGCTCTATTTCCACTATTCATGCATTTTGCCTGGATGTCATCCGCAATTTTTACTATGAGGCGGCGGATCCTTCCGGGAAGCTGCTGCTGGAGCCGGGATTTCGCATCGAGGAACAAGGAGAGGCGAAAATTTTGCTGGAGCGGGCGCTTGATGACCTGTTCGAAACGTATTATGCAAGATGCGACAGGATGCCGGATGCTTCATCCACGCAGAATTTTCTTTTTCTGGTCGATGCCTATGGATCATCGAAAGACGACTCGCCGGTCCGCAGTCTTATTTTGTCTTTTTATCATTTTCTTCGAAGCATGCCGGATTACGAAGAATGGATCGAGCGGCAAAAAGCCCTGATAGAAAGCACCATCCGCGACTTTGACCATTCCTTGTGTTTCAAAGCCCTGTATAAAGGCCTTTTGCTGCGGGCGGAGCGGGCCGGGGAAGGAATGGCGGAACTGGAGGAATTTCTTTCGGCACAGCCGTGTTTATATAGAAATGACAAGAGCAATATGACGAAGAACAAGGATACATTGGACGCCCTGCAGGGATTTTGCCGATTCATCCGCGATGCGGTTGCAATGGTGAAAAATCCGGATGTGACATGGGACGGGCTTTATTCGTTCTTCCAAAACAGACCTTCGATTCCAAACCTGAAGCATCACCCGGCCGAAACGGACGAGAAATCGAAATGGATTGATTTGTTCATGCAGTATTTTGCCGAGTTTTTGTACTATACCACCGGGGAATTCGGGACTCCGCGATATGAATCGCAATTTCTATTCGAAAAATGTTTCCTGTTCAACAAAAGCAAGGAGGAGATCGTACGCGAACTTGCGGCCATGAAGCCTGCCGTGGAATGCTTTTTCGGCATTCTGACCGATCTGGACCAGGAATATTCCAAAGCGAAACGGGAAGCCAATATGATCGATTTCGACGATTTCGAGCATCTTGCGCTGAAGATTTTAAAAGTTCCGGCTGTGAAGCAATATTATCAACTCCGATTCAAAGAGATCTATATCGATGAATACCAGGATACCAGCAGCATCCAGGAAGCGATTCTCGAGGCGGTTTCAACCGGGAACTGTTTCATGGTGGGGGATGTGAAGCAAAGCATTTATAAGTTCCGGCATGCCAGACCCCGTATTTTCATGGGCAAATATGACACGTTCCGACATTCGTGCGAAGACGGCAATGCAGAGTCGGGGATTGTTTTTGAATTGAATAAGAATTTCCGAAGTGTCGCAGGCATATTGCATGCGGTGAACGATGTCTTCTGGCAGATTATGTCAAAAGCGGCCGGAGAGATTGATTATAATGAAAGCCAGTCCCTGGTTCCCGGACGGGAAGACGTTCCAATGACACAAATGTCCGGCTCCGAGGGGGCGGAAGCTCAAAAAACCTCGGCTCCGGTCGAGGTCCTGCTGGTCGATCTCTCCAAAGGAGATGGACAAGAGACGGAAGAACCGGAGGAAGCGAAAGAAAACCCGGACGCAGCAGTGGATGGAGAAAACCCGGAGGAAGGGGACGATTCTGAAAAAACCGGAAGCAGATTGAAGGAACCGGAAGAGCCTCCCCTCTCCAGAGAAGAGGCGACAAAGTACCAGAAAGAAGCATTCGCGGTGGCGGTTCGGATCAAGGAATTCCTGGATGGAAAAACAGAGGCATCGGAAGGCGAAGAAAAGGAGGCATCGGAAGGCGAAAAGGATTCCGTAAAAACAAAACCAGGAGAAATCGCCGTACTTGCCCGCACGCGAAGCATTTGCGGAGTTTTTGCCGATACACTCAAGCTTTTTGGCCTTCCGGTCGAACAGGAGCAGACGGAAACATTTCTGGACCGTTATGAGTTGAAAGTAATCGAAGCGCTTTTGATTATTCTAGACAATCCGATGCAGGATATCCCGCTTGCCAGCGTCATGCGAGCGCCGCTTTTCGAAAATGGATTTGACGAAGCGGAGCTGCTTCGCATTCGAACCGAATACAAGGACCGGGACTATTTTTATGAATGCTGTGAATCCTATGCCGCAAAAGGGACGGACATTGCACTGAGAGAGAAACTGCGATCCTTCTACCAGGGGCTGTCCCGGCTGAGAAACCGCCTGGTCTGCCAGTCGGTGAGCGAGTTGATCGAGACAATATACACCGAAACCGATTTTCTGGCAACTGCCGCCCGGATGCCGGACGGATTGCAGCGGGTGTCGTCTTTACAGGACTTTCAGGACTGGGCGAGAGGGTATGACCAGTCGAGGCAATCCGGACTGTATTCTTTTGTCCGGTATATGGAAGCGGTCCACGAAAAATCACCGGGACAGTCTCCTTTCGGGATCGAACAGAGCCAGTCCGATTCCATCAAAGTAATGACAATGCATAAAAGCAAGGGCCTTGAATACAAGGTGGTGTTTCTGGTGGGCAATAACCGCAAAATGACCCCCCGGGACACCCGGGATTCCATTCTGGTCTCAGAGGAATTCGGCATTGGATTTCATTATGTGGATGTGAAACAGCAATACCGCTGTCCGACCCCGCTTATCCTGGCAATGAGGGAAAGCATGCGGAACGCGGAACTGGCGGAGGAGATGCGTCTGTTCTATGTCGGGATGACCCGTGCAAAGGACCGGCTTTTTATCACAGGAACCTGCAGCGTCGAGGATCATACAAACGATAAAGGACTTGCGGTTCCAATCGGGAAGGCCCGAAAATATCCCTCCGGATCGCCGCTGCCGCCCCATGTGGCATTGTCTGCGAAAAACACGCTGGAATGGGTGATGCTGTCGATTGCCAGAAACCCTTCCATTGATTTCGGACCGCTGGGCATTGCGTCATTTAAAGAGGAGACAAGCCAGGGGGCGTCACACTGCAGCCAATCCTGGTCGCTGAATGTGACAGGATATCAGTATGTCCAGAAAAAAGTCCAAGAAATCCTCGAGAACCAGAGCGTTCCCGCGAATCCGAAAATGGCTCCGGACGAACCGGATGGATCGGGGACCTATTGCAAGGAGCAAGATCAAAACAGTCCAGCCGGCCTGTCTGATGAGAAGGTCGAAGCGTTATACCGGGCAAGATTTTTGGCGGAATACCCATATGAAAACGCCACGCAAAGCCCGCTTAAAATTTCTGTCAGTGAAATCAAACGGCGGGAGCAAAGCCGTATTCAAGACGAACCCTCGGCTCCATTTCCAAACCAGTCCGCTCTCTTTCCGGTATCTTCCCTACCGGCGGCCCCCCTCCTTCCGGCATCCCCATATCCGGTCACCCCGCTTTCTCCGTCTCTCACCCCCTTTCGCAGTGTCAACACCGTCATGAAAGAGCTGAGCCGGACAACTGCGACAGTGTTAGAAAAAAGCGATATCGGAATTGCTGTCCACAGCTTTTTACGATACATGGATCTGCGACTGCTTATGGAAAATCCAACAAAGAAAATCATCCTGGAACATATGGACCAGATGCTTGAAGCCGACATGATCCAAAAGCTGGAATACGATTATCTGACAACCTATGCCGATGCCTTTGAAGCCTACCTTCACAGCAATCTTGCCGAGAGAATTTATCTTGCAGGAAAACAGACTCCGCCCGCTCTGTTCCGAGAAATTCCATTCACGATCAAACTGGACTGCAAAGCGCTTTTTGGCGAACAGGGATTCGAGAGCAAGGACTGTACCTTTGGACAGGGAATGATCGACTGCTGGTTTGTGGAAAAGGGGGAAGCGGTTCTTGTCGATTATAAAACAGACAAGATCGAAGGAACGGAGGAGCAGGTGAGACAGGTCCTCGAAGAGCGGTATCGCACACAATTGTCGATTTATGCCCAGGCAATCACAAAAACCACCCGCCTGCATGTAAAAGAATCCATCGTATGGCTTGTGAATACGAAAAAGCAGTTTATAATGAGAATAAATGAAGAAGGCAGAGGAATGACGCCTCGAGAGAAATTTAATTAGCAGGAATGAGGGCATTATGACTGAAATGAAAAAAAAGACAATGATTGTATACTCCACGCGGAATAATCCATGGCATAACCTGGCTGTGGAGGAATATCTGATGGAATTTACCTCCAAAGCCATCAAAGAAGGCATCGAGTATTACATTTTGTATTTATGGCAGAATAAGGATACGGTTGTGATCGGAAGAAATCAAAACGCATGGGGGGAGTGCAGGACCGGGCTTCTCGAAGAGGAGGGGGGCAGGCTTGCCCGCCGCAGCACCGGCGGCGGTGCGGTTTTCCATGATATGGGGAACCTGAACTTTTCTTTTATAACCCCCAAGGCGGATTATGATACCCGAAGATCCTCCTCGGTGATCCTTCAAGCGGTCAAATCCCTTGGAATCGATGCGGTCCTTTCCGGCCGGAATGACATTCTCGCAGGGGACAGAAAATTCTCCGGAAACGCGTTTTGCATCTGCAAGGATGCCGGACTGCATCACGGCACGCTCCTGATTCATTCGGATTATGCACGAATAGCAAGATACCTCGAAGTCTCCAAGGCGAAACTGGAATCAAAAGGGGTCAAGTCCGTTCAATCAAGGGTGACGAACCTGTCGGCGATTGTTCCGGACATTACGCTGGACTCCATGAAAAAAGCCCTCGAAAAAAGTTTTTTGGAAGAATATCCGGCGGTCGAGTCCGAACGGCACGAGGACACTTCCTGGATTCCACCCCATGAAATCCAGACGTGGGTGAAGAAACATGAATCCTGGGAATGGCGGTATGGGCAGACCATCTCGTTTACCGCGAAAATCGAGACGCGTTTTGACTGGGGTGGCGTCGAAATCCAGTTTTTTGTCCAGGAAGGAAAAATCGCCGACGTTCGAATTTATACGGATGCCCTGGATCTGGACTTTTTCGAGCAAGCATCCTCGTCCCTGAAGGATGTCCGGTTCAATTCGGAAGAAATCGTCCGGGCGATTCGCCTGATTAATTAAAAACCGGAGGCTTTCGGCACATCGAGAGCCGTTATGAAAGAGAATCTGGCACGATTCATTGAAGAATATAAAATTTAAAATGAACGCACGACGAAATATTTTTAAAGGAGCACAGAATGGAACGGATTTGGATTAAAAATTATGACGAGGGATTTCCTGTCACCATGACTTACCCGGATAGGACCATGTACGAGCTTTTCAGCAATGCGGTGAAAGAATACCCTCGATTCACCGCATGCGCCTTCCTTGGGACAAGACTTCCCTTTCAAACTTTGCTGGATCTGGTGGATCGAACCGCTTCCGCATTGGAGGCAATGGGGATTCGAAGAGGCGACGTCGCAACAATCTGCCTTCCCAATGTCCCCCAGGCGGTCGTGGCATTCTACGCGCTGAACCGGCTGGGAGTGATTGCCAACATGGTGCATCCCCTGACGCCGGCGGATGAATTGCTTCATAACATCCAGGAGACACAAAGCACGGCCTTGTTCGTTCTGGATGCTTTTCTCCCTAAATATACCGGGATGCTGCCAAAAACAAAAAATCGTTATACCATCGTCTGCTCTGTTTCGGACTATCTTTCCCCTGTCAAGAAAGTTGGATTCTATCTGACCAAAGGACGCAAAATCAAGAAAGTGGAAAAAGATATCACCATGATTTCATGGAAAGAGCTTTTATCGGGTTCCTATACCGCCCAAGAATACGTTCGTGTGATCCAGCCCGATGAATGTGCGGTTTATCTTCACAGCGGCGGAACCATGGGGACGCCGAAAACCATCATGCTTTCGTCTGCCAATTTCAACGTTCTGGCATTGCAGGGACCGCATATCGTCGGAATCGAAAAGCCCGCCGGATCCTCCATGGCCACTATTCTGCCCTTGTTTCACGGGTTTGGCCTTTGCATGGGGATGCATACGATGATGGTGAACGGAATCACCGCCATCCTGGTTCCACAGTTTTCCGCCGAAAGCCTTGCCAATCTATTAAAAAAAGAAAAACCGGATTTTATCGCAGCGGTTCCAACCCTGCTGGAAGGCATCATGAAAAACAAGGATGTCCAGAAGATGGACCTGTCCTATGTCAAATCCGTTTTTTGCGGAGGGGACACCCTGACTGCCGATCTGAAGATGCGCTTTGATAAATTTCTCGAGGCGCACCACAGCAAGGCCCAAGTGCGGGAAGGCTACGGATTGACAGAAACCGTAACGGTCTGCGCAGTCAATCCAATCGGGCAGAACCGGGCGGGCACCGTCGGTGTTCCTCTGGCGGACATGCTGATGAAAATCGTTGAAATGGGAACGGAGAACGAGGTTCCCACTGGAACCCCGGGCGAGATCTGTGCGACCGGACCGACCATGATGCTGGGCTATCTGAATGATCCGGATGCGACCAAAGAAGCGATCCATGTCCATGGGGACGGGCAATCCTGGGTCCATACGGGAGATTACGGGTTCATGGATGAAGACGGGTTCTTCCATTTCACCCAGCGGATCAAACGCATCATCAAAGTATCCGGGATTCCGGTCTTTCCATCGCAGATCGAAGACGTGATCGCAAGCATTCCGGGGATCAAAGAAGTGAGTGTCATCGGCATTCCCCATCCGTACAAGATGCAGGTGGTCAAAGCTTATATTGTTCTGGAAGGCGCTTCCGTGACACAAGAAGAAATGAAAAAACAGATACAAGACGCATGCCTGATGCATATCATCAAACACGCAGTTCCCGCCGAGATCGAATTCAAGGACAAGCTGCCTCGAACCAAGGTGGGGAAGATCGATACGGTTGCTTTGGAGAAGGAGTCCAAAGAGAAACAGAAATGAAATGGTCCTCTCCCTGCAAAGAGAGGATATCCAATCGGGCTATGATGCGAATAAAATCATTCTGTTTGAATCAATCATTCAAACAAGACATTTTGGTCACCGTTATCGGCCCGGTCTTTGCCAGTATCATTGCCGCTGACTTCATTCCGGCCTTTTGCGATTTCTTCGCAAAGAAGCCGGCAAAGTTCCTCCGGACAGGAATTGACTCCATCCGAAAAGGACATGAATTTGTTGAGGGAAAGCGCATGGATCCCTCTTTCGACATTGGATAGGTAGGAAAGACTGAAATTCGCCTCCAGCGCCGCTTCTCCCTGTCCGAGGTTCTTGCTTTCCCGCAACCGTTTCAGAGCTCTTCCTACGGCCAGGGAATAGGGATTCAGTTCCTGTTCTTTGGACTTCCCCCTTTTTTTACCCACCATCTTTTCTGGTGGCAAATCTTGACTCGCATGACCTTTTTTTCCTTTACCACGATTTACCATTACTTTTTGAGTTTACAGTAGAAACTCTTACCTCCTGTGTTATTTTGACTTGCGGTTCGATGCAATGTAAAGTAAAAAAAACACGATACACCGTCCGTCCAGCCAATGGAAGGATAGTAATATACGACATGAATACATGCAATAGTGTATAGCATATATTTCATATAAAAATCATAAATACGTTACAGATTACATTCTTTT
>CAZJXH010000158.1:0-8951 GCA_964549475.1 uncultured Oscillospiraceae bacterium | reverse complement strand
AATCAATGATGTATCTCATGTTTTCCGGCACATCATGGAAAGAAAACGAAATATGTCGGATCAACCCTTCTTCTTTGGCTTTCATCGCCTCTTTCAGCAAGTTCAGCCTGACAATTCTGTCCTCATAGATATTCTTGTTGATCGCCCAGAAATGATAAAAATCAATATAGTCCGTATCCATCGCCCGCAAGCTGATTTCGAGCATTTTGCGATAATCGCCGGAGGATTTGACATCATCCATTGGGATCTTCGTGGAATACATCACTTTGTCGCGAACGGGTTTCAGCGCTTTTCCGACAATCGCTTCCCCGTTCCCATGCAGATAGTACCGTGCGCTGTCGAAATAATTGATTCCTTTTTCGTAAGCCGTCTGGAGCATCGGAATGACCGCATCCTCGTCAACGGACCATTTCCCGTTTTTTTCGATTTCCGGGAAACGCATACAGCCAAATCCCAGTGCGGATATTTTCTCCCCGGTATTGCCGAATTTTCGATAAATCATCGGATTGCCTCTTTCAGTACTTCATCAATCGTTGATACAAAGTAGATGGTCAGCTTTGACCGGACACTTTCGGGAAGTTCTTCCAGGTCTTTCTTGTTCTCCAACGGCACGATCGCCGTATCGATTCCGGCCCGGACGGCTGCGATCAGTTTCTCTTTGATCCCGCCGATGGGAAGAACCCGGCCGCGCAAGGTCATTTCGCCCGTCATGGCGATATTGTGCTTGACCGCTTTCCCCGTAAACACGGATACAAGGGCTGTTGTCAGGGTGATTCCGGCGGAGGGGCCGTCTTTCGGCGTCGCTCCCGCGGGCACATGGATATGGATGTCTTTCTTTTGGATCAGTTCCTTGTCAAGGTTCAATTCGCCCGCATGGCTCCGGACATAGGAAATGGCGATCCGCGCGGATTCCTGCATGACATCGCCCAGCTGTCCGGTCAGTTCGATCTTGCCGGTTCCATCCATCACGTCCACTTCGATAGAAAGGGTGTCCCCGCCGAAAGGCGTCCAGGCGAGGCCTGTCGCTACGCCGATCTGGTCCGTCGTAAAAGCCAGGTCATGGCGGTAGATCTTCTTGCCAAGCATTTCTTCTACAACGGCCGGAGTGATCGATACTTTCTTGACCCCTTTCTCCCCCATCATCATCGCCACCTTGCGGCAGGATTTGGCGATCTGGCGTTCCAGTTCGCGTACGCCTGCCTCACGGGTGTAGAATTCAATCATCGTCAGAATCGCCTCTCTGCTGAATTGGATGTTCGTTTTCTTCAACGCGTTTTCTTTGATTTGTTTCGGAACGATATGCCTTACCGCGATTTCCAGTTTTTCTTCCTGGGTATATCCTGACAGCGATACGATCTCCATCCGGTCAAGCAGTGCCTGGGGAATGGTCTCCCAGGTGTTCGCCGTGGTGATGAACAGGACTTTGGATAAATCGTATGGAATCTCCAGATAGTGGTCGCGGAAATTGTTGTTCTGCTCGGGGTCGAGAACCTCAAGCAGGGCGGAGGACGGATCTCCGCGATAATCCTTGCCGAGCTTGTCGATTTCGTCAAGCAGGATCAGCGGATTGTCTGTCCCGGCCTGTTTCATTGCCTGGATAAAGCGACCCGGCATCGAGCCGATGTAGGTTCTTCGATGGCCGCGGATCTCCGCTTCGTCATGCACTCCGCCGAGGGACATCCGGATGTACTTCCGTCCAAGCGCTTCCGCAAGGGATTTTGCGATGGACGTCTTCCCCACGCCGGGAGGCCCGACAAGGCAGAGAATGGGGCCTTTGGAGTCGGCGATGCCGTTTTCGATTTTTAATTTTCGTACAGCAAGAAATTCAAGGATCCGCTCCTTGACCTTTTCGAGGCCGTAATGGTCTTTGTCCAGGGTTTTTCGCGCCTGGAGGATAGAAAGGCGGTCCTTGGATTGTTTTCCCCACGGCAGTTCGAACACCACATCCAGATAACTCCGGATCTGGGACCCTTCCGGAGATCCCATCGGCTGGTTGGAAAGGCGTGAAATCTCTTTAGACAGCTTCGTGCGGGTCTCTTCGTTCAATGTAAGGCGACTCAACTGTTCATTGTATCGATCGGTCTCTTCCTGGGTTCCGATTTTGTCTCCCAGTTCCTCTTGAATCACTTTGATCTGTTCTCTCAGAAAATAGTCTTTCTGCCCTTTGTCAATCGTAGTCCGCACTTTTTCCATAATCGTTTTTTCGATGAAGGAAATCTCCGTCTCTTTCTCAATAAGATGGATCAGGTTCTTGGTTCGTTCAATCACGTCGAGGGATTCGAGCAAGGTCTGCTTCTCGCTATGGCTGAAGTTCATATTGGATGCGATCATGTCGCTCAATAGCGAAATCGATTCGACATTGCGAAGGACTGAAATCATTTCGGGTGTCACCTTGCTGCTCATCACTCCATAATTTTCGAGGGCGGTCAGCAGCGTCCGCTTATAAGCCTGGACATAACTGTCTTCATAAGGGGAGATGGAATCCAATTCTTCTATTTCGACGATGTAAAACGGGGCTTTCTCGATGTAGCGGAGAATACGGCCGCGCGAATGCCCTTCTGCAAGGACTTTGAATCCGCCTCCGTTCGGCAGTTCGATGATTTGACGGATCTGGACGATGCACCCGACCTCATGGATCTCTTCCGAATCGGGCCAGGTGAATTTCCCTTCGATCTGAGAACTGACAAACAAGAACTCTCCGTCCCTTTCGGATGTCTTGAGCGCCATTTTTGATCCGTCGCGCAACACATCAAAAGACAGGGAGACGCCCGGATAGATATGCAGTCCCTTTAGCGGGATCAGCGGCATGACCATCTGTTTTTTTTCTTTTATATCTGTTTTTTCTTGATTTTCTTTCTTTTTATACATGGAAACCGGATCGAATGCCTTTTCTTTTTTCGTTGAATTCTTTCTGGCAGATTTCTTAAGGGGCGTCATCGGCTCCTTCTCTTTTTTGGCTGTCGCGGGTTCGATGGATTCAACAAGGTCTTTTTTCTTTTCGCGGTTTTTTACCATAAATATTCTTATCTCCTCGTTTAATAGCCTACCCTGAATTATACCATTCCTATGTAAGGATGTCAGTCCACAATTTTCCTATTCAAAAAGGGCAACGAAAAGGACAAGGCATGTGTTCATCGACTTGTGCATCATTTACCTGCCTGATAAAAGACCAGGTCGGGGAAAATCCATTCGCTTGTATATTCTAGTTTGATTATTCAGTCCGAGGTCGATTGTTCCCTCCGGCAATGATTTTGCGCCTTAGTTCAAAGGCATCCCGGACAGAGCCGCTTCGTCTGCGACAACGGTCAGGTCGGGGTGGAGCTGAAGAATGGAAGCCGGTATGGATGGGGTGATGGGACCTGTAAGCGCCTGTGCGAGGATGGCCGCTTTCTCTTTGCCGCTTGCTATCAGCAGGACCTTTTTTGCTTGCATAATGGCCTTTATTCCCATCGTAAGGGCATAGCGGGGAACTTCCTCCTGGTTTTCGAACAGTCTTGCATTGGCCTCGATGGTTCTTTCGGTAAGTTTGACCTGATGGGTCATTTTATCATAAGATTCATTCGGCTCATTGAACCCCACATGGCCATTGTGCCCGATTCCAAGAAGCTGCAGGTCGATGCCGCCCAAGTCGCTGATCGTCGTATCATAACGCTGGCATTCCTTCTTGAAATCTTCCGCCATTCCATTCGGCAGGAAGGTGTTTGTCAAGGGAATATTGATTTTTTCGAATAAATTCTTGTTCATGAAATAGCGGTAGCTCTGCGGATGGCTTCCCGGAAGTCCGCAATATTCATCCAGATTCACGGTACGGATCTGAGAAAAGTCCAGATCGCCTTTCTTATACCATTCTGCAAGCTGGCTATATACACCGATAGGGGTTGTTCCTGTCGCAAATCCAAGGATGCTCGCAGGGTAGAGAATAATCTGAGCTGAGATGATGTTTGCCGCTTTGCGGCTCATTCCTTGATAATCTGATGCTTTGATGATTTTCATTTTTTTCTCCTTATAATCTCATTGATTTAGTGTTGAAAATTTTACCTGCAAGTCAAACAATATCCGCACTTTCCATGAATGGTATTTTTTACTCAGTCTGGAATTAATGATACTACTTTTTGCGAAATACCACAATTGGATTATCCATTTTTGATGCAATTTGTACATAACCACCGTTATTGTCCGCTGTAATCATTCTGTAACATGGTTTTCCACAACAATATTTGTTTTCAAGGCCGGTTCGGGGAAAACAGGAGGATATGGACAAAGTTATCCACAAAAGAACGTTTGTTTATGCACACTATGTGGAAAACTTTGCCAGCGGTCTGTGGATAAAGTGGATAACTTTGTGAATAAGTATTGGCAGACGTTTCACGTTTTGTCCGGCTGTAACACGCCTGTAATAATGATGTTTCACGTATTGCAAAAAACGACAAGACAATGCCGATTTTTGCAGACAGGTCATTTTTTATTCAATTGCTGCAAGTGTTTGGCTGATTCGAATGAATTTTCACGGCTGGATTCGAGTCCGTTTCCTTTCGGAAAGGCCGGATTTCCTTGTGGATAACTTGTGGATTTATCCACAAATCATGATATAATTAATCAAAAGTCTTGGGAGGTCGGTATGAGCCAATTTGACGAACAATATCTGAAAATCGTCGGGGATGTCATCCAGAACGGATATTATGACCAGAACCGCACCGGGGTTGCGACCTATAAGCTGCCGCACCAGATGATGCAGTTTGATCTGCAGAAGGAATTTCCGATTTTAACAACAAAAAAGGTTGCTTTTAAAACCTCAATCCGGGAGCTGTTCTGGATTTACCGGGACCAATCCAATGATGTCACCAAACTGCAGGAGCAAAACGTCCACATCTGGGACGAATGGGTGGATGAGAAAAATACGATTGGAAAAGGATATGGCTATCAGATCTCAGAGTTCAAGCAGATCGACCGCTTGATTGACTCCCTCCGGAACAATCCCCAGGACCGCCGGATGATCATGAACATGTGGAACATTCAGGAGCTGCCCGAAATGACGCTCCAACCCTGCTGCTTCATGACGTTGTGGGATGTGAGCGGCGACCGGCTGAACTGTCTGTTGATCCAGCGTTCCGGCGATCTGGGTCTGGGCGTTCCTTTCAATACCACCCAGTATGCGGTTCTGGTCCATCTGCTTGCGCAGGTCACCGGACTGAAAGCCGGATTGTTCACCCACATGATCAACAACGCGCATGTTTACGAGAATCACATCGAGGTGCTGAAGAGCCAGATTGCAAAGCTTCCACAGGCGTTTGCCGCGCCAAAGCTTGTGATCAACCCGGCAATCACGGACTTTTACAATTTCACTATCGATGACATCCGCCTCGAAGGCTACCAATCCCACGAATCCATCAAGATGGATGTCGCTGTTTAGCAAATTCCGATTGATGCGATTCAATCGGTTCTGCCGATATCGGATTTCTGAACGTACAATCAAGCAGGAGCAACAAATATTTGAAAGGAGCGTATGATTTAGTTGTCAACTATATCATACAAGGGACATATGATACTATCCATTACTGTCGCAATGACGCCAAACCGGGTCATCGGAATCCGGAATTCTCTCCCGTGGCATCTGCCGGAGGATTTGAAAAAAGTCAAAGGACTGACCACAGGACACATCCTTATCATGGGACGCAAGACGTTTGAAAGTCTGCCTCGTGTTCTCCCCAACCGGGACCATTATGTCATTACCCGCAATTCAGAGTATAAGAATGACAACACCATGGCGCAGAGCAGCGACCGGGTGTTTGTTGTGAATACGCCTGCGGAGGCGGTCGGCAAGGTGCGGGCGCGGCTTGCGCAGGACCCGTCCCTGCCGGAAGAAGTGTTCATTTTTGGCGGCGGCGAGCTTTTCCAGGAAATGCTGCCTTTGACGGATCGTATTTATGTCACTTTGGTGAAAGAAGAAATCGAAGGGGACACCTTTTTCCCGGTAATCGAGCCGGCGGAATGGAAAGAAACGGACCGTCAGGTTTTCGACCGGTTCGACTTTGTGGTCTACGACCGGATCGATCCCGTCCGGTGAATCGATCGGACAGGATTTATTCGACTTTTCTGAAGTCAAGCTTTAGAAAAGTCAGGATTTAACTCGCCTGAACCGTTCATCGATGGGATGAGAAGAATTGCCGCAGCGTGAAAAGCTTTCTCTCTTACCACTTGTTGAGGTGCAGCACCTCACCAACCGGCTTGCGGACTTTGGTGCGCAAGCTGTCGGTTTCCGCGTACCCTGCCGCGATAATGAGCCGGATCCGTCTTGAGCTTGGAATATCGAGCAGCTCTTTGATTTTTTCTTCGTTGAAACATCCCATGATGCAGCTTCCCAGGCCCTGCTCCGTCGCAGCAAGGCAAAGGGTCTGCGCCGCGATTCCGATATCAATCTGTGCGAAATGCTGGCTTTCGAAACATCCGTCCAGGCTGGCGGAGAGAGTTGCCGGTTCTTCGACGATAATGATATAGGCATTGCAGTTTCGGGTGAAACGATTGACCGGAAGATCCTTTACTTGCATGAACGGCGGAATCCGCTTTGCGATGTTGGGATCATCCACTACGACAAAGCCCCATGGCTGGCTGTTGCAGGCCGAGGGGCTCAGGCGCGCGGCCTCGATGCAGGCCAGCAGTTTCTCCCGTTCCACCGGGATATCCTTATAAGCTCTGCAGCTTTGTCTTTTTTCGATCAGTTCTTGAAATTTCATCGTGTTTTTCTCCTCTTCTCTTTCCCTGCATATCGGTCTGTTCTTTTTTGTGCGGTAAAAACAAAATAGTCTCCGAATCGCACAATTTGAACTCCGCCGAAAATAGCGATGAATTTATTTTTATACCAGGTCTCGCGTTTCGTGACCATGACCATTCTGCCACCTATTTTCAAACGGTTGAAGCCCTTTTCGATAAAATTCTTTGCAACCGAGAAATCGCTGTGATAGGGCGGATTGGACAGGATCCAGTCCAGTTCCGCAATCGTGCAGTTTGCGAATCCGTCGCTTACGAAAGTTTCTATATTCCCAAAACCATTGGTTTGCGCATTTTTCTTTGCGATTTCGACCGCCAGCGGATCCACATCGACCATGGAGACGTTTTCGCCGCCAAGCTGCCGGGCCGCCCAGACGGCGACAATCCCGCACCCGCATCCAAGATCCAGAAGAGTCTGTCCCTTTTCCAGATTCACGGCGGAAAGCATGGCAAGGGTCCCCTCGTCGGGCTTTGATGGAGAAAAAAGCTTCGCGGAGGATTGGAGTTCGAACTCCTGGAGTCCGTTATGGGATGGGATGGAAATTTTCATGTATTCTCCTTCTGCTTTCTCCATGAATTTTCTCAAATAAAGCACATGAGCAATGTCCGGATTGCGTAAAATGGAAGAAACTGGAGCCGTATTTCAATCATACCATTTTTAATTTATAAATGGAATGGAACATGGGGACGGTTTCTTGTGCAATATGGGGACGGTTCTTATATTGCATAAACGGAATAAAATGAAATATAAGAACCGTCCCCATGTTCCACTCTTGATTTCTGCCCGGAAAGGGTGTATATTGAAATCAAACATTTGTTCTTTTAAGGAGGTTGGTCCCTGTGGCGTCTTCAGGCACATTCGGTTCTTGCAGCGGCGGGAAGGAACGCACGATTCTGCACTGCGACATGAATAATTATTTCGCATCCGTCGAATGCCTCCACCAGCCGGAACTGCGGGGCAGACCCGTAGCGGTCTGCGGAGCGGCGGAGATGCGGCAGGGAATCGTGCTGGCCAAGAACGGCATCGCGAAGTCACTTGGTGTTCTGACCGGGGAATCCATCCCGGAGGCCCGGGCGAAATGCCCGGGTCTGGCGGTTGTGAAGCCTCATTATCCGCTCTATTTGAAATATGCCAAACTCGCGCGAAGAATTTACGCGGATTACACCGATAGCATCACCGTATACGGACTGGATGAGGCATGGCTGGATGTGACCGGCAGTCTTGACTTGCACGGCAGCGGAGCCGCCATTGCAGACCGGATCCGGGAGAGGATCCGTGATGAACTTGGCTTGACCGTCTCCGTCGGGGTAAGCTTCAACCGGATTTTTGCAAAACTCGGAAGCGACAGGAAGAAGCCGGACGCGACCACGGTCATTTCACGGGAGAATTTCAAGGATATCGTTTGGAGCCTTCCGGCAAAAGAACTTCTTTTTGTCGGGAAATCCATCCAGCACAAGCTTTTTCTGCACCGCATCCTCTCCATCGGCGATATTGCGGCCGCGGACCCTTTGCTGCTGAAGAAAGTTCTCGGGAAGGTCGGGCTGATGCTCTGGCAGTTCGCCAACGGGGACGACTCATCCTTTATCCCGGACGAAAACGAGGAAACGCTGATCAAGAGCATCGGAAACCATAGTACCCCGCCAAGAAATCTGATGACTCCCCAGGACGTGAAATTGCTTCTTTATGTCCTGGCCGACAGTGTCGGAACCCGGCTGCGCTCCAATCAGATGATCGCCAGGACCATCCAGCTCCATGTCAAGGACAGTGCTTTTCACACCAAGGAATATCAGATGCGGCTTCGCAAGCCGACCGAGTGCTCCTCCGAGATTTTCTTTGCCGCGATGAATCTGTTTTCCAAACAGTACATTTGGAAGAACCCGGTCAGAACGCTTGGGATCCGGGTTACCGCTCTGGAGAGCTGTATCACACGACAGATTTCATTTTTTGATTTGGAAGAGCCTGTGAAAAATCAAAAATTGGAGTCCACCGTTGAAGAAATCCGGAAACGGTTCGGATACTTTTCCATCGAAAGAGCGCTTCTTTTGAAGAACAAGAATCGTTCGGAACTCCCGATCCGCACAGAATCTGCCTTCGTGACGAAAGACCGGAGAGACGGGATGATTTGAAACCAGTGGCAGACAAAGTCAACTTCTCCGTAAACGCGGAATTTGATTCTGCCGGGCTT
>CAZJXH010000157.1:0-9024 GCA_964549475.1 uncultured Oscillospiraceae bacterium | reverse complement strand
CGAAGAATCACCCGAAGCCTTGCAAGCAGCTCATTGATGCTGAAAGGCTTCGTCAGGTAGTCATCTGCTCCGGCATCCAATGCTTCAATCTTGCCTTTGTCCTGATCCCTTGCGGAAACAACAACAATGGGCATATCGGAAAAGCTTCGGACCTGCAAAATGATTTCCAGACCATCCATGTCAGGCAGCCCCAGATCCAGAATCATGATATCGGGATGATCAGCGACAATCACACGCATGGCGTCTTTCCCGGTAGATGCTTCAATGCTTTCATACCCCTGCGTTTTTAAGGAAAAACTGATAAAAGACCGGATCTGCCGGTCATCCTCGACGATAAGAAACCGCTTAGCGCCTTCCATTCTTTTTTCCTCCTTCAAGTGGGAGAGAGAAGCGGACGGTCGCCCCGCCATTGATGTTGTTCTCTGCAATGATTTTTCCGCCGTGCGCATTGACAATGGCTTTGCATATGGTAAGCCCAAGTCCGTTTCCTCGTTTCGAATCGACAGGGGAGCCGTCTGAAACGAAAAACAAATCAAACACATGCGGCAAATCCTCGGCCTTGATTCCGGTCCCGTGATCCGCCACACTAAACCAGACCTGGTCGTTGGAGACGGATACGCTGATTTTGATTTCGTCAGGCTCCGTGGAATGCTTGACCGAATTTTCAATCAGGTTAATGAATACCTGGACAATCAGCCCGGCATCCATCGGAACAAACAGGACCGAATCCGGAATGTCAACCAGAATCCGGTGATCTCCCAGAGACTTGGCGGAATGCTTCAAAACAGCACCGATAATCTCTTCAACGGCTTCCATCTGTTTATTTACATGAAACGATTCTTCCTGGATTTTCGTTAAGTTCAAAATGTTTTCCACCATGTGATTCAGCCAGACGGAATCATCATAAATTCCTTTGACAAGCAGGCGACTGTCTTCGTCCTTTAAATTGTAAAGAAGCACTTCCGCAGCTCCTGCAATTCCGGATAACGGGGTCCGGATGTCGTGGGAAATCGATCGCAGCAGGCTGCTTTTGTATTTTTCCTGTTTGGTCTCGTTTTTGGCGATTTCTTTTTCATTCGCCAGGCATTCCCGTTTTATGGCAATGCCGATCTGGGCTGTGATGGAGGCAAGAAGCTTTTTTTGTTCGGGCTCCTCGGAGATGCTGTTTTTGGGAAGACAGATGATTCCGAATTTATATTTCTGGTCTTCAATGGGGATAATGAGTTTGTGTTCCACCGCCTCCCGGACCCTGTCATCGGATAAGGTCGAAACAGCGACTCCGCGCGTGCCTTTTTGGATAAAGTACTCTTTGTTGAGATGGACTTCTTCGATGGTTGTGATAAAGGAGACATCACAATCCAGGAGGTTGGAGAAGCATTGAACGGAGACTGTCGCGATATCGGAGACGCTTGATGTTTTCGCAAGGGAACTGCCGATCTGGTAAAGAATCTGGGATTGTTTCTCCCGCTCGCTTGCAATCGCGGAGGACCGCATGATCTTGCTTGTAAGAGTACTGGTCAATATCGATGCGGTCAGCATGACGGAAAAGGTGATAATATAGCTCTTATTATTGACGTTCAATGAATGAATCGGCTCCGTAAAGAAAAAATTAAAGCTGAACATTCCGATAACGGACGCCAGTATGCCATATACATATCCTTTTGTCACATTGGAAACAATGAGGACAGACAGAATATAGAGGACAACGATATTGGTTTCAGAGAAACCGATTGTCCGGATAAACATAGACAATCCGGTCGCGGCAGCTAAAATGAAAAAAGTCGCCAGCAGCTGGAATCCAGTTTTTTTAATAAAATTTTTCGTGCTATAATTGGCCAATGCAGTTCCATTCCTTTGTTCGATGGATTCATGCCATTATTATACTACTTTTCTAGACATATGGTGAAATATGGGTTGAAATATGGGGACGGTTCTTTTATTGCATTTTATCCCGTTTATGCAATAAAAGAACCGTCCCTATATTTCACAAAGAGGATTATAATATAAAAGGATTCTTTTTTGTTATCTTTTTATTAAGGAGCAGACATAAATGCAATACGATTTTGATCAGATCATTGACAGAAGAAACACCAACAGCGCCAAATACGATTTTCTGGAGCAGAAAGGCTTTTCACCTGATACGATTCCATTATGGGTGGCGGATATGGACTTCCAGGTTCCGGATGAAGTCTCGGAACGGCTGAAAAAAGTTGCCGCACATGGAATTTTCGGGTATTCCGAGGCAAGAGACCCCTATTTCGAAGCGGTGCACGATTGGCTCGCTGCTCATCATGAATTGGAGACCAAGCCGGAATGGCTGGTCAAAACACCCGGAGTCGTTTTTGCCATTGCATCCGCTATCCGCGCTTTTTCAAAAGAGCAGGAGGGAGTTCTCATTCAACGCCCGGTATATCACCCTTTCGAACAGGCGATCCGAAGCAACAACAGAAGAGTTGTCAACAACCCGCTTGTCTATGCGGATGGAAGATACCATATCGACTTTGATGATTTTGAGAAAAAAATTCAAGAGGAGAACGTAAAGCTGTTTATCCTGTGCAGCCCCCATAATCCGGTGGGGCGTGTATGGACGGGCGCAGAGCTGAAACGGATGGGGGAGCTTTGTCTTCAAAACCACGTACTGGTGGTGTCGGATGAGATCCATTGCGACTTTATCTATCCCGGTTATCATCATACTTCATTTGCAACCATCAGCCCGGAACTGGAGCAGAGCAGCATAATCTGTACATCCCCAAGCAAAACGTTCAACCTCGCGGGTCTTCAGGTTTCAAATATATTCATCCCGAATCCATCCTTGCGGACGAATTTCAAATCCGTGATATCCGCTACAGGGCATGGCGATATCAATATATTCGGGTTGGCCGCCTGTGAGAGTGCGTATCGATTCGGGGAGGAGTGGCTTATCCAGCTGAAAGAATATTTAGCGGAAAACCTGGCATTCGTCAGGGATTATGTGAAAGACAGTCTCCCCGGTATCCGCCTGATTGAGCCAGAAGGAACTTATCTTGTCTGGCTGGACTTTTCCGGATTGCATTTACCAGAGCAGCAAGTCAATGATATAATCAAAAACAAAGCAAAGCTTTGGCTAGACGACGGGAGCCTTTTCGGCGAAGAGGGAAAAGGATTCCAGCGGATCAACATCGCATGCCCGCGGAAAATCCTGGAAGAGGCGATGCGACGGCTGAAAAGAGAGAAACAATAGGAACATGGGGACGGTTCTTATGTTGCATAAACGCGATAAAATGCAACACAAGAACCGTCCCCATGTTTCCCCTGAAAGGAGCAATCAATATGAAAATTTCATCCAAAGGACGCTATGCGCTGAGAATGATGATTGATATAGCCAGGCAAGATGCCGGAGAATGGATTTCAATAAAAGATATTTCGGAGCGCCAGGGGATTTCAGTGAAATACCTGGAACAGATTGTAACGAACCTGAACAAATCCGGCTTGTTGAAGAGCAGCCGCGGACCACAAGGCGGATACATGCTTGTGAAACCATCTGAAGATTATACGGTGGGGCAAATCCTGCGCGTCATCGAAGGCAATTTCGCTCCTGTAGCGTGCCTGGAAACTGAAACAAATCTTTGCGAGCGTCGCAGCATATGCCCGACCCTCCAATTCTGGGAAGGACTTTATGATGTGATCAATCACTATGTTGATTCGGTCACATTGAAGGACCTGGCGGAATCGAAAAATACGGACCGTGGCAATGAGTACTGCATTTGAAAGGTTCGAAATATTGCTGATACCCGCTGCTTCATTACCATCTTCCTGCTATTCATCCACAGGGTGTGTTTCAAATGCGTTCCGGTTCCGCTTCGCATGAAAGCCCGCCTGTGGATTTACTCGACTAAATTCCCTGCTAAATTCCCTGCTTTTAACAGGCGGGGGGGTGAATTTTACTTCTGCAATTCACGGCAATTCACGTCGCTTTACACTCAATAATAAAAATATTTAAAAAGCTGCAAATACCTATTGCATTTTTTATTTTGCGATGATATACTACTAATCATATTACAGATATTATTAGAAAGGATATTAGACCATATGCAAAAAGGTACTATAAAAGAAAAAATATATAAAGAAATTTTTGATGATATTACAGAGGGCCTTTACAAGCCGAATGATATTTTGACGGAGAGTGCATTGGTCGAAAAATACAAGGTCAGCAAATCTCCGATAAGAGAAGCGCTGATCGAGCTATGCAAGGATAATGTTCTGAACAGCCTGCCGCGTTTAGGATACCAAGTTGTGCCGATTTCGCTTAAAGAGGTTTTAGATATTCTGGATTTCCGTTTGGATTTGGAGCTTTGCGCTTTTAAAAAAACAATTCTTAATATCAGCGATGAGAATATTATCGCTTTACGAAAAGCCGATATCTATCCGACAGAAGGAATGAAACAGAGCGTTGTTCCAAATTGGATGATCAATCAGCGCTTTCATCTGGACCTGTGCAAATTGTGTGGAAATGATTATTCGTACAAAATTTTGAAAGAGACTTTGAAGCATAGTTCCCGCTATATTTCACAGTATTTTAACGCAGCATGGCAAAAGTCAAGTGAGTCTAACGGAAGATATCATATAGAAGTAATCAATGCGTTGGAGAAACGCGATTTTGAATTAGCCAGCCAGATGCTAACGAAGGATATCATGGTCGTAAAAGAAGAAATTCAACAGATTTACTCGTTTCATTGATTATAAGAATGTACAACGAATCTACAGGATTTTCTGTTTGTAAATAATAATATTTTTATAATTATGCAGCGACATAAATTATCAAAAATAAAAGAAGATGACCTATCCGTTCACGACTGCCTGACAAGGGATTTTCGTAGAGACGCTTCTTGAGCATGCCATAATCCGAGGAACCCATGGCATGAACCGTATTGATGGACTGACTTGCATCGATGCCGATAAAAAGGATGCCCTCCTTGTTTATCCCCTCTCTCGCCATACAAATCCTGCCCGCTGCCGTCTGCACGATTTTCTCCTGCCAAAGGAAGCACGGATAACGGACGCTCACCATATCAACCAGTCCATTGCCGATAAATAATATGGACTTATGAAATAATTTTACGAGGAGAATTTATTATGACTAAGAAAGAAAGAGTAATTTCAGCGATTAAAGGCCAGGAGGTTGATCACATTCCCTCCAGTTTTTCATTGCATTTTCCAACCGAGGTTGCATTTGGGAACGCAGGAGTAGAGGCTCATCTGAAATTTTTTAAAGAAACAGACACCGATATTTTGAAAATCATGAACGAAAACCTGGTGCCATATATGGGAGAAATCAAAACAGCCGTTGATTATGAAAAGGTAAAAACAATCTCGATCAATGATCAATTCATGCAGGATCAAATTGAATTGACAAAGAAAATTCTTGATCGCTGCGACCCGGAAGGCTTCACATTAGGAACTCTGCATGGAGTGACTGCTTCAGCGATTCATCCGCTGGAAAAAACCGGGTTGGATTATGATGAGTCCAGAGCGCTGTTGATAAAACTGTTAAGAGAGAATAAAAAACCGGTATTAGAAGGCATGAAAAGAATTACCGATGGCATGTGCCAGTTAGCACGAAAATATATTGAACTCGGGGTAGATGCAATTTATTATGCAGCACTTGGCGGAGAATACCGTTATTTTAATGATGAAGAGTTTGCAGAGATGGTTGAACCATTCGATAAAATGATTATGACGGCGATCCGCGAAGCGGGCGGATACTGCTTCTTACATATATGCAAGGACCAACTGAATGTGGAGCGCTATAAAACCTATGGCAAATATGTGGATGTTGTAAACTGGGGCGTTTACGAAGCGCCATTCTCATTGGAAGACGGCAGGAAAATGTTTCCCGGGAAAACCATCATGGGAGGGCTGCCGAACAGAAGCGGTGTACTTGTCGACGGGACAGTTCATGATGTACGGAAAGCAGTAAAGGATGTAATCGCATCTTTTGGCCGGACTGGATTTATTCTGGGGGCGGATTGTACATTGGCTACGGAACAGGATTTGGGTAAAGTACGTGCAGCGGTCGAGGCGGCAAGAGAATAACGGCTATAAAAGCGGAGTGGAGTATCTATGAGTATGTCAGTAGAAATGTGCAGGAAATTCAGTAATATTCTCCATGAGGATCTTCTGGTCGCACTGGGATGCACGGAGCCGATCTGCATTGCATACTGCAGTTCCAAAATGAGGGAAGTATTGGGACAGCTTCCGGAATCCATTTTGGTAGAGTGTAGTGGAAATATAATCAAGAATGTAAAAGGAGCAGTGGTTCCTAACAGCGGCGGTCTAAAAGGAGTTGACGCGGCGGCGGTTCTGGGAGCGGTAGGAGGCAATCCTGCAAAGGAACTTGAAGTATTGACGGATATTACCGAAGCACACATTGCGAAAACAAAAGAATTCCTGACCCAGAATTATTGTCAGGTAAAATTGCTGGAAACAGGTGAGAATTTACATGTCAGGATTACTGGTACAGCAGGGGCCCATAAAGCCATCGTAGAATTAATGCATACCCATACCCGAATCGTCAAAATTGTACGCGATGATGAAGTGTTATTTGATATCAGTTTACAAGAAGCGGAAGAAAAGAATCAAATGGATCCGCTATTTAAAGATTTGACTATTCGGAATATCCTCACCTTTTCGGAAGAAGTGGATTTGGATGATTATGGACTTCGAATGCTTTTGGAAAGACAGATTGAGCTGAATACAGGGATTGCCGACGAAGGACTTTCCAATCCTTATGGAGCCGGCATAGGACAATTGTTGATAAAGGATTATGGGAATAACGTGAAATCAAGAGCCAGAGCCTATGCGGCAGCAGGATCAGATGCCCGGATGAGCGGCTGTGATATGCCGGTAGTCATAAACTCCGGCAGTGGAAACCAGGGGATCACGGTATCCTTGCCAGTTATACAATTTGCAAAAGAATTGAATAAAACCAGAGATGAGCTGCTTCGAGCGTTGATCATCAGCAATCTGGTGGCAATTCATATTAAATCCAGTTATGGAAGACTATCTGCATTTTGTGGAGCGGTCAGTGCTGCAGCAGGATGTGGAGCGGCCATCACCTGGATGCATGGGTGTGATTATTTGCAGATCAGCGGCACAATAATCAATACAATAGCAAATATCTCCGGCATGGTATGCGATGGAGCAAAACCTTCTTGTGCATCAAAAATTGCATCCGCGGTAGATGCGGCAATCATGGGACATTGTATGAGTATGGAAGAAAAACAGTTCATGGCGGGCGACGGATTAGTGAAACAAGATATTGAGGCTACTATTCAGAGTATAGGACGAATGGCCAGCGAAGGCATGTTGGAGACGGACCGGAAAATTATAGAGCTTATGCTGGAATCCATAAACAAGTAAGGAGGTAATTTATGGTAAAATACGCTATAAAACGACTCTTGATTGCAATACCAACATTCATAGGGATTACTGTCCTAGTATATTTATTGTCATCACTGGCACCGGGTACCCCTCTTGAAATTCTGTTTAATGACCCGAATGCTTCGAAAGAAGCAATGGCGAAGATGCAAGAAAGGCTGGGATTTGATCAACCGGTTTATATTCAGTATCTTCGCTGGCTGGGTCAGCTGCTTCAAGGAAACATGGGAATCTCGTACCGTACAGGATTGCCTGTATGGCTTGTTATTACTGAACGAATCGGCCCTACATTGCTTCTGACGTTTTCTTCCCTGCTTTTCTCGATCCTGCTGGCGATCCCGCTTGGAATCATGTCAGCGTATAAGCCTTATTCTTTATGGGACTATATATCATCAGGCATTTCTTTTGTTGGAGCGGCGATGCCTAATTTTTTTGCAGGGCTGATGATGGTGTATCTATTTGCAGTGAATTTGAAATGGTTCCCAAGCGGAGGGATGTATGATAGCTCAGGATCCAGATCGATCGGGATGATGCTATACCATATGATCCTTCCCATGCTGGTACTGTCAATCCAGCAGGTAGGCAGCCTCATCAGGCAGACGAGAGGCAGCATGCTCGAAGTTTTGCAGGATGACTATATACGTACAGCCAGATCGAAAGGCTGTCTGGAACCCAGCGTATTGATTGTACATGCCTTGAGAAACGGATTAGCGCCGGTTGTAACCAAAATCGGCGCCATGCTTCCTTTTCTTATAGGAGGGGCTGTTGTGACGGAACAGATCTTTGCATGGCCGGGACTGGGAAGCTTGATGGTATTATCGATTAATTCCAGAGACTATTCGGTAATTATGGGGATTACCGTGTTTATTTCAGTAGCCGTTTTAATAGGCAATATAATAGTCGATTTGATCTATGGATTATTAGACCCAAGAATACGTTACAATTAGAAAGGCCAGGTGTTGTTTGTGAGGAAAAATAGTAATAAAGGCTCTTATATACAAGATGTTGTTAAACGTTTTTTTGCACATAAATTGGCGATGCTCGGGCTGTTTGTTTTTATTTCCGAGGTTCTGATAGTCGTTTTTCTACCCGACATAATGAAGATGGATCCTTACGGCATTGATGTGATGGCATTTGGCACAGCTCCGTCAGGCCTCCATTTACTGGGAACGGATGATGTGGGGAGAGATCTGTTTGCCAGACTTATCTATGGCGGCAGGGTTTCTTTATTGGTCGGGGTATGTTCCGCTATCATCAGTCTTCTGGTGGGGGTACCGCTTGGCCTGCTTGCCGGATATTTCAGAGGGAAGCTGGAATTGGTCATTATGAGATGCGCAGACATTTTCATGTCCTTTCCATCAATGATCCTGATTTTGGTACTGGCTTCTGTTCTGGGGCAGTCCATATTCAACATCACAGTAGTGATCGGGGTGCTTGGCTGGCCGGAAATCGCCAGATTGATTTATTCCAGTGTGTTATCCGTTCGCGAAAAAGATTATATGGAGTCTGCAAGGGCAATCGGGACAAAGGATAAGGCGATAATACTGAAATATGTACTTCCGAATT
Source organism: uncultured Oscillospiraceae bacterium (assembly GCA_964549475.1). Classification (GTDB taxonomy): domain Bacteria; phylum Bacillota; class Clostridia; order Saccharofermentanales; family UBA5734; genus JBBQKF01. Next base: position 42 of record CAZJXH010000157.1, on the reverse strand, counting down.
CTTTTGCACCGGTCATTATCGCATTTACGTTCCGTACTGCGC
>CAZJXH010000156.1:0-9093 GCA_964549475.1 uncultured Oscillospiraceae bacterium | reverse complement strand
ACGAACTGACGGTTGAAGCATTCAACATTGCAGACCGCTATAACATATTAACGATGATTCTCGGAGACGGGACAACCGGGCAGACCATGGAGCCTGTTACATTCAGGGATGAGGAAGATATCGAAGAATTTGACAAGAGCTGGGCTGCAGCAGGACGCAAAGGAAATAAAGACCATCATTTTGTCACATCGATTTACATCGAGCCGGAAGTGCTCGAAAATTTGAATAATAAGCTGCAGGCAAAATACCGGGTGATCGAGCGACAGGAAGTCCGCGTGGAAGTTTTCAACTGTGAAGACGCTGAAATCATCATCACTGCTTTTGGCATTTGTGCGCGTATTGCGAAAAATGTCATCAAACAGGCAGCGGAGATTGGCATCAAGGTCGGTCTCATCCGGCCAATCACCCTGTGGCCTTTTCCTGTTGACGCGATTGCAGCGGCAGCCGAACGCGCAAGTGTCAAATCGTTCTTCGATCTGGAGCTCAATGCCGGACAAATGGTGGAAGACGTCCGCCTGGCGGTCAATGGCAGAAAACCTGTTCATTTTTACGGCAGGACGGGTGGTATGATTCCATCACAGCTGGAAGTCCTGGATAAAATCCGGGAAATTGTTGGGAGGTAAGGAAGAATGGCGAAAGTTTTCGAAAGAACAAAAGGATTGATTGATAAACCAATGCATTATTGTCCGGGCTGTACTCACGGGATTATTCACAGGCTGATCGCGGAAGTCCTGTGTGAGCTGGATATTCTGGAAACGGCCATCGGGGTGTCCCCGGTTGGCTGTACCTATAACAATTATGAATATTTCGCATGCGACATGGTGCAGGCTGCTCATGGAAGGGCCCCTGCAGTCGCCACCGGCATCAAGAGGGTCCATCCGGAAGCTCCTGTGTTCACCTATCAGGGGGACGGCGACCTGGCTGCAATCGGAACCGCTGAGATTGTCCATATCGCAGCCCGCGGGGAGAAAGTCACAACGATTTTTGTCAATAATGCGATTTATGGAATGACATCCGGACAGATGGCTCCAACTTCACTGGTCGGGCAGGTAACCACAACGACTCCATTCGGAAGAAACCCCCAGATCCATGGATATCCGATCAATGTCAGCGAAATGATCGCAACCTTGCAGGGTGCGGTTTATGTGGAACGTGTCGCCGTCAACAACATTAAAAATATCCGGGCGGCAAAAAAAGCGATTAAAAAAGCTTTCCTGATCCAAAAAATGGGATTGGGATTCACCATGATTGAAATATTGTCGACTTGCCCGACAAACTGGGGCAAAAGCCCCGTTGGCGCGCTTGGCTGGCTCGAAGAAAACCTGGTTCCCCAATTCCCGCTGGGGGTTTTCAAAGGCGCTGATTTGGAGGTGGAAGAATGAAAGAGTTTTCGCTGATCATTTCCGGATTTGGAGGACAGGGGGTATTGTCCGCCGGTAAATTGGTGGCAACCGCCGGCCTGATGGAAGACAAAGAAGTTTCCTGGCTTCCTTCCTATGGCCCGGAAATGCGTGGAGGAACCGCAAATTGCAGTGTTGTCATATCGGATGAGTCCATCGGATCCCCGCTGATCAATATCTGTGATGCCCTGATCGCGCTCAACCAGCCGTCTCTGGAAAAATTCGAGGCACTGGTCAAACCCAATGGTATCATTATTGTCGATTCTACCTTGATCCATATATCTCCAAAAAGAAAAGATGTCCAATTTATTGCCATTCCGGCTTCTGAAATCGCCTCGGAGATGGGCAACATGACGTTCGCTGGAATTGTTCTGCTTGGAGCCCTTTCTTATGTATCAGGGTGTTTTAAAAGAAGCAGCTTTGAAGACGCTTTAAAAGATGTCCTGCCTTCGAAACACCATCATTTCATCCCTCAGGAGATGGAAGCCTTTGACAAAGGCAAACAATACTGAGAATGCGACTTTCGTCCGCTGTCCGCTTTCGTTTGTCCGGAACCCCGCTTTTTACTGCAATAACTTGCATTACAGCGCAGTTGATAACCATTATCGCCAAGATACGGCAGAAGCTGCCAGAGGATAGGCGCTTTTGGCAGGAGGGTTTGAATGAACAATATCTTGCATTTGAAATATGCAGTTGAAGTAGAAAAAACAGGCTCCATTTCGAAGGCGGCAGAAAACCTGTTCATGGGGCAGCCGCACTTGAGCAAAGCCATCCGTGAACTGGAGGACTCCCTGGGAATCGCAATTTTCAGCCGCTCGTCAAAAGGCGTCATCCCTACACGAAAAGGCAGGGAGTTTTTAGGGTATGCAAAAAATATTCTTGCGCAGATCGATGAGATGAACTCATTGTATCAACCTTCAAGCAATGATAAACAGAGCTTTGATATTTCTGTACCAAGGGCAAGCTATATATCGCGGGCTTTCATCGAGTTTGTCAAAGCGCTTGATTTATCGAAGGATATCAATATCAACTATCGGGAAACCAACTCTGTCCGGGCGATTAAAAATGTCGCCGACAGCGTGAACAATCTGGCAATTGTACGATACCAGACGATATACGAGCCCTATTTTCTCCATGCGATCGAAGAACGTGAACTGAAGTATGACCCAATCTGGGAGTTCCGGTATCTGGCGCTGATGTCCGGAGTGCATCCGCTCGCAAAGGAGAATGTCGTGGAATTTTCGGCTCTTGCAGAGTATACGGAAATCATTCATGGCGATATCTCTGTCCCGGCGCTACCTATCGCCCAAGCCAAAGAAATCGCAAGCACCAATGAAAGGAAGAAAACAATAGCGGTTTATGAACGCGGCAGCCAGTTCGAATTGCTTTCAATGATTCCGACTACCTATATGTGGGTTTCACCGATGCCCCAGGATACTCTTGATTGTTTTTCTCTGGTTCAGAAACCATGCAGTATGTCAAAAAATAAATACAAAGACATCCTGATCTACCGGAAAGGGTATCATTGGAGCGACGAAGACAGCCTTTTCATGAAGAAGGTAAAAGAATCGGTTGGATTGGTTTCGAAATTTTAGCTTTATAAATGCCAGAAGAGAATGAATTATATAAATACGGGAATGATTGATCATTTCCTGCTTGCTGTAATGGATCATGGTATATCGATAAATGAATATCGATATACCATTTTTGTATCTTCATCAAATTCATATGCTGCATTATGATAATACTATAAACAAGGCAGTATTACGAAGATGCTTTGAATAGAAGGAGGATATCGAAATGTCAAGATTCACACTACCAAGAGACCTATATCATGGAAAAGGAGCAATTGACGCACTAAAAAACATCAAAGGGAAAAGAGCTATTATTGTTACCGGCGGCGGAAGCATGAAACGCTTTGGCTTTTTAGATAAGGTCGTTTCCAATTTGAAAGAAGCCAATATGGAGATTTATCTTTTCGAAGGAGTTGAACCGGACCCATCTGTTGAAACCGTAATGAGGGGAGCGGCTGCGATGACCGGATTCCAGCCGGACTGGATTGTCGCCATTGGCGGCGGATCACCGATTGATGCGGCAAAAGCAATGTGGGCATTCTATGAATATCCGGAAACAACATTTGAATCGCTTTGCATTCCGTTTAATTTCCCGACACTCCGTACGAAAGCAAAATTTTGTGCCATTCCCTCTACTTCGGGAACTGCAACGGAAGTGACCGCTTTTTCCGTCATAACCGATTACGACAAGGGAATCAAGTATCCCTTGGCTGATTTCAACATCACCCCGGATATCGCTATTGTGGACCCTGACCTGGCTGAAACAATGCCCCCAAAACTGACTGCACACACAGGAATGGATGCCATGACACATGCCATGGAAGCTTATGTGTCCACGCTGAACTGTGATTATACCGATCCCCTTGCATTGCATGCAATTAAAATGGTGGATGAATACCTTGTTCCTTCCTATCTTGGTGACATGCATGCCCGTGCGAAAATGCACAATGCCCAGTGCCTTGCCGGGATGGCCTTTTCAAACGCACTGCTTGGAATTGTTCATTCCATGGCTCACAAAACCGGTGCCGCTTTTTCAGGAGGACATATTGTCCATGGATGTGCGAATGCGATGTATCTGCCAAAAGTCATTCAATTCAATGCCAAAGAAGCTGCGGCGGCGAAACGATATGCAGAAATCGCAACATTCCTCCATCTTGACGGAAACACCGACGAAGAACTGGTATCCGCATTGATAGAACATATTCATCTCTTGAATAAAACCCTTTCAATCCCGGCTTGTATCAAAGAGTATGAGGGCGGCATCATCAATGAAAAAGAATTCTTGAGGAAACTTCCTGCGGTAGCCGAACTTGCTGTCAATGATGCCTGTACCGGCTCGAATCCCAGAAGCATCACCCCGGCTGAAATGGAAAAACTCCTTATTTGCTGCTACTATAATACAGAAGTTGATTTCTGATCATTAAAAAAGGAAAGACCCTTTATCCTTCCATTGGGAAAAGTGAAAGAATAAATATGCGAGGAGTTATTTCCATGAAAAAGTCAATATCCGTGCAAACACTGCATCGGTTGCCGGTCTATCTGAATTATTTGAAATTGCTTCCCCCGAAAGAGCGGATGAATGTCTCTGCAAAACAGATCGCAGATGCCTTGGAACTTGTAGAGATACAAGTCCGCAAGGATCTGGCGTCCGTTAGTGCGGGAGGCAGACCTAAAATCGGATATATCACAGAGAATTTGATCAAAGATATTGAATTGTATCTCGGATATGACAATGTGAATGACGCAGTGATTGTCGGTGCGGGAAAACTCGGAAAGGCATTGCTGGCCTATGAAGGATTCAAAGAATATGGATTCAATATCATCGCAGCATTTGATACACAGGAAGAAATCCTTGGAATGGACCCCAGCGGGAAACAAATATTATCCATGGACAAACTGAAGGATATCTGCGAACGGATGAAAATACAAATCGGCATTATCACTGTGCCTGCCGCATTCGCACAAATAGTATGCGACAGACTGATCGAGAGCGGAATCCTGGCGATTTGGAACTTTGCTCCCGCCCATCTGAGCACACCAAAAAACATTTTGGTAAAAAGTGAAAATATGGCAGCATCCCTCGCTTTACTATCCAAACATTTAATTGAAAAAGAAATGGAATAGAAAAGAGGGTCATCCAATGAAAATTACAATATGCATAGGAAGCTCATGTCATTTGAAAGGATCAAGACCGATTATCGAGCAGCTTTCCGAATTTTTGTCCGATAACAATCTGAAAGACAGTGTAGAGCTTGCAGGTGTTTTTTGCATGGGCCGCTGCAAAACCGGCGTTTGTGTACAGATCGGGGAGCAGTCATTTTCGCTGACACCCGATACAACAAAGGACTTTTTCGAAAAAGAAGTACTGCCGCGAGCCCGTCAGGAAAGACGCGCGGAATATCCCTAGCCGGATGAGGAATTTAAAAAAGATGAAAGAATTTTTAGAACTAAAAAAATCAAATTGTAAAAACTGCTATAAATGCATTCGCCACTGCCCGGTCAAATCCATCCGATTTTCCGGCAATCAAGCGCATATCATCAGCGAAGACTGCATTCTTTGCGGACAGTGTTTTGTCGTCTGCCCGCAAAATGCAAAAATTGTGTATAATGATACGGAAAAAGCAAAAGTGCTTCTACATTCCGGGGAAACGGTCATAGCAAGCATCGCACCGTCTTTTACAGCGAATTACGGTGGAATCGGCATCCGATCCATGGAATCGGCACTAAAAAAACTTGGCTTTGCAGCAGCTGAAGAAACGGCGATAGGCGCCACCTTCGTCAAGAAACAATACGAAAGAATGGTATCGGAAGGCCGACAGGATGTAATCGTGTCATCCTGTTGCCATACAGTCAACCTGATGATACAGAAATATTTTCCCGAAGCGCTGCCTCATCTGGCAAGGGTGGTATCTCCGATGCAGGCTCACTGCATGGATATTAAAAAGCGATATCCGAATGCAAAGACGATTTTTATCGGTCCATGTATTTCAAAAAAGGCTGAAGCAGAAAATGATGATGGAATGGTTGATTGCGTGCTTACTTTTGAAGAATTATCCGGCTGGCTGAAATCAGAAAAGATTGAATTCGAGGCGGTTCCAGATACCGATCCGAATAACGACCCAGGCCTTCATCCGGACATGAGCAAGAAAGGCCGCGCACGATATTTTCCGACAGCGGGCGGCATTCTTAAAAGCATGGATTTGAACACCGGAAACTATCATTATTTGTCAATTGACGGACTTGAAAACTGTATCAATGCAATGAAAGAGATTGCAGAAGGAACGCTTTCAAAGTGCTTTATCGAAATGTCCGCCTGTGTTGGAAGCTGTATTGGCGGTCCAGTCATGGACAAACCCCGCAGAAGTCCTGTCAGAGATTATCTGTCGGTCGCAAAATATGCGGGGACGGAGGATTTTGACGGTGTCATGTCAGATGGAGATCTGCTTGTAAAAAATTATATGCCAATCGAAATGGATAAGCGGATTCCGGATGAATCTGAAATTGTTGAAATTTTAAAGCAAATGGGCAAGACAAGAAAGGAAGACGAGCTCAACTGCGGAAGCTGCGGGTATAACTCCTGCAGGGAAAAGGCGGCGGCCGTTTTTACAGGAAAGGCGGATTTATCGATGTGTCTGCCATTTTTAAAAGACAAGGCGGAAACATTCTCCGACAATATTATCAAGAACACGCCAAACGGCATCCTGGTTCTGAATGAGATGCTCGAGGTCCAGCAGATCAATGCGGCCGCACTGAAAATCATGAATGTCCGAAATGCCTCGGATGTGCTTGGCGAACAAGTAATTCGAATCCTTGAACCCAAGATCTTCCTGGATGTATTGCACAGCAGCCGTCAAGTCATCCATGAGCGGGCATATCTTGCCGAATACAACCGATATATTGAAGAAACCATTTCTTATGACCGAAATTATCATATTCTTATCTGCATCATGCGCGATGTGACGATGGAAGAGACCGCGCGGGGGAAAAAAGAAAAGACAAATCGCCAAACTATTGAAATAACGGATAAGGTTGTCGAAAAACAAATGCGAATTGTGCAGGAAATCGCATCCCTGCTGGGAGAAACCGCCGCAGAAACAAAGATCGCCCTGACAAAGCTGAAGGAGTCCCTGAACGATGAATAATCTCTGCACGGACATTGGATACAGCAGTCTGAATAAATTCGGGGAGCAGCTTTGTGGAGATCATGTGGATGTCGTCGAGCAGGGGGAATGCTCTACGATTGTGGTTCTTGCAGATGGCCTTGGCAGCGGAGTCAAAGCAATGATATTATCCACCCTTACAGCAAAAATCATTTCTACAATGATGGCAGAGGGCATGAGCATCGAAAATTGTGTCGCTGCTATTGCAGCAGCGCTTCCTGTCTGCGCGGTAAGAAATCTTGCCTATTCGACTTTTACGATTCTTCGGATTGTGGGAGGAGAGGAAATGGAAATTATTCAATACGACAATCCGGATGTGATTTTATTGCGTGACGGGCAAAACACAGATTACCCCATAGAAACATTGAATATCGACGGCAAGAAAATCAAAAAATCCCGCATCCCGGCATTTGAAGGGGATGTTTTCATTGCCGTGAGCGACGGAGCGGTTCACGCAGGCATTGGGCAGACACTCAATTTCGGATGGGAGAGAAACGATATGATTGAATATATGCAAACATTTTGTCATGTCGGCTTTACCGCAAAAACCCTTACCACCATCCTTCTTGACAAATGCATTGATCTGTATGGCGGGAAGCCGGGTGACGATACCACTGTCTGCACAGTGAAAATCCGACGCCGAGAACCCATGAATCTGATGATCGGACCACCTGCAAGCCGCGATGACTGCTCCAGAATGATGTCGCTGTTTTTTGCCAAAGAGGGTAAACATATTGTATGCGGAGGAACAACATCAAGCATCGCGGCAGCCTTCCTGGGCAGAAAGATTGTTCCGAAACTGGATTTCAACGACCCTGAAATTCCACCGATCGCAGAAATTAATGGAGTGGATCTGGTAACAGAGGGTATTATTACAATCAGTAGGGTGTTAAAATATGCACAGGACTGTCTGGCCGATAATGAAGCCTATAAGCAATGGAGCTTTAAAAAAGACGGTGCCTCTCAAATCGCACGGCTGCTGTTCGAAGAAGCCACCGACATCAATTTCTATGTCGGAAAAGCAGTGAATCCCGCCCATCAGAATCCGGATCTGCCGATTCGTTTCAGCATCAAGATGCAGCTGGTGGAGGAACTGGCGGGATGTCTTAAAACAATGGGCAAAAGAATCAAAGTCAGCTATTTTTAGAAAGTGAAGGACGACTGATATGAGAAAATTCGACACCAAAGTGCAATATTTGAAATACAAGGTGCTTCAGGAAGTCGCACGACATGCTTTCAATGATACATTGCTTGAAAATATTGCCGATATTCCGAGAATAATTGTTCCCGGCGTACAACCGACAATGCGCTGCTGTGTGTTCAAGGAACGCGCCATTCTTGCCGAACGGGTCAAGATCGCGATCGGCGGCGACAAAACGAATCCAAATGTCATTGAAGTCATTGATATCGCCTGTGATGAATGTCCCGTCGGAGGATTTGAAATCACGGATGCCTGCCGCGGATGCATTGCCCACCGCTGTGAGGATGTCTGTAAAAAAGGGGCGATCACTTTTGATCAGCAGCAAAAAGGGCATATCGACAAATCGAAATGCATCGAATGCGGCATGTGTGCGAAGGTTTGTCCATATAGAGCGATTGCAAACAACAAGCGCCCCTGTGAGAATTCTTGCAAAGTGAAAGCGATCAGCATGAGCGAAACGAAAGCCGCTCATATTGATAACAGGAAGTGTATTTCCTGCCGTGTATGCGTATACCAATGCCCGTTTGGCGCAATCATGGACAAATCCTTCATCCTCCAGGTGATCGATCTGATTAAGAAGAGCCAGAATAATAGGAAATACAAACTGTTCGCCATCATCGCCCCCTCCATCGCAAGCCAGTTCACGTATGCAAAACTCGGGCAGGTTGTCACCGGAATAAAGAGCCTTGGCTTTCATGCGGGTGTCGAAGCGGCTCTCGGGGCGGATATGACAGCATATGCTGAAACAAAAGAGCTTG
>CAZJXH010000155.1:0-9218 GCA_964549475.1 uncultured Oscillospiraceae bacterium | reverse complement strand
GACCGGGTATATACAACAGGGGTTGTCGGATTCGAGGGACTGAAACAAATACCGGACCGTAAAAATGGAGAAAAGAAAGATTTTTCCATCCTCATCGACCATGCGAAAAAATGCCTTCCTCCGATTGAAATCGAAACCGGTGAACTGACCGGCGGATTCGCACACAACACCCTGATCGGCCTTGCGGATAAAATCACTGCCGCAGTGAAAGCGGGGAAAATCAGGAAGTTTTTCGTCATGGCGGGATGCGATGCCCGAATGAAAAGCCGGGAGTATTATACGGAATTCGCCGAAAAGCTTCCTTCCGACACCGTGATCCTGACTGCCGGCTGCGCGAAATACCGATATAATAAATTGAACCTCGGGGACATTGATGGAATCCCGAGAGTCCTTGATGCAGGGCAATGCAACGATTCTTATTCCCTGGTACTGATCGCTCTTGCCCTGAAAAACGCATTCGGTCTGGAAGAGATCAATGACCTGCCGATCGTTTTCAATATTGCATGGTATGAGCAGAAAGCGGTTATTGTCCTGCTTGCCCTGCTGTTTCTAGGGGTGCGGAATATCCATCTTGGACCAACGCTCCCCGCCTTTCTTTCTCCGAATATCGCGGCAATTCTTGTCGAGAAGTTCGGAATCGCAGGAATCGGAACAGCGGAGGAGGACATTAAATTATTCCTTTAAATCAATCAATAAAGATTCATCGGAAGAAAAAGAAAGGAGAACAATCAATGAAAGCTTTTGTAGACAAGGAACTATGCATTGGATGCGGCGTATGCCAGGAGGAATGTCCGGCGGTTTTCACCATGGACGACGATGGAAAAGCATCTGCAATCAAGGATGAAATTTCAAAAGAGCAGATCGACCCGGCAAACAGTGCGAAAGATGCCTGCCCTGTCGAGGCGATAACAATAGAGTAATTTCATCAGCCATCCTTGGCCTTGGATCCGGAATGAAGGGCTGCTGCGAAAGAACATCAATGTTCGAATGCGGCAGCCTTTTTGGCGCTTTTTTTAAAAGAATTAATTTGCAAATCCAAGGAAATTACGATATCATTAGAAGAGAATCAGTGAAGGGAATCAAGAGAAGAAGCAGGGCAATCGAATGCCTTGGAGAAGAAGTTTATTCAGCAGAATGAAAAAAGAAAAACCGAAAGGGGATTTTTATGAAATCATTATGGGGAAAACTGTCCAGCATTCTCAAACGGGGAGGATTCGCACTCCTGTATTATCCGGTGTCGGTGTTTTTTGCCGCCTGTCTGGCATTCCTGTCGATCTGGATGATTTATGCGGCTCCTCGGACCAATCTTGTTCTTTTTTACTCCTTTCAATGGACATTCGCTTTTGGCGCGTTCCTCAACATGGCATTGTGCGTCATTGCAAAGAGGACCGCCACCAAGCCGGTCCCGTTCATCATTGCCAACACCGCTGCCTTCCTTGTTTCAGCGGGGGCTTTTTTTGCGATCTATTTTTCTTCCGGACTGGTGATTCCGTCCGATACCATCTCGCGGATTATCGCTGGAATAGGGATCTCTTTCCTGGTATTCCTGTTTGTTCCGACACTTGGAAGCAAGAAAATTCAATATAATCAGATGATTTTTATGACAGTCAAATCCTTTTTTATCACAGTGGTCTATTCGCTTGTGATCATGCTTGGATTCTTTTTTGTCGCTTTTGCGGTCCAGTCCCTCTTGTATAAAGATATGAGCGGAAACGTCTATAGCTATATCGCCATCCTGAGTGCTCTGTTCGGATACGTCTTTTTCCTCGGCTATTTTCCTGAATTCAAGAAAGAGAAAGAGATAACGGAAACAGAAATAAAAACAGAAATAGAAAAAGGAACGGATGAGCGTCTGGAGAAGGCGCTCAAACAGCCCCGTTTTGCGGAAATCCTGTTCCAGAACATCATGATTCCGATTCTTGCAGCGCTGACCCTTGTATTATTTATCTGGGCAGTTCAAATTGTCATCACCAGGTCCTGGCCTGAATACAATCAGACGATTGCGATTTTCACCACCTACTCTCTGGTTGGAATCTTCCTTTATTTTATTGTCAGCTCTTATAATACCCTCCTTGTCCGTTTGTATAAAAGAATCATTCCTATTACAACGCTTGTTTTTCTCGCATTTGAAGCATACCCGATTATCAGCCGGATCAGCCGTTATGGGATGAAACCGGCGGAATACGGGATTGTGCTTCTTTGGCTTTTTGCCGCAGTCACAAGTGTTCTGTTCCTTATCCTTCCAATTGTCAGGAACCGGATTCCATCCTACGTCGCCATCGCATTGATCGCAGTCTTTGTCATGCCGGGGATCGGAGCATCCGATCTGTCCTTCTCGATGCAGGCGAAACGTCTGGAGAATTTGCTGGTCCGCAACGAAATGCTGGCGGACGGTAAAATTGTCGCCGGCAGCGATGTTCCATCTATGGACAGACAGGACATCACGGATGCGACAAACTATCTGTTCGATCAGGAAAACAGGACAGCACCGGACTGGGTTTCTACCTCTTTGCCGAATATATACGACTTTGCCACGGTTTATGGATTTGCTCAGGAATATTATGATGGCAATAAACAAGGTCCCGCCAACCAGACTGAATATCTCTATCTTCATTCGGAATATACCCCGGTCCCTCTTGAAGACTATCAATACTATGTTTCAAGAAACACACTGGAGAACAGCAAGAACGTTTCGATTAAAACGACAAAGGGCCTGTACGATCTTTCCTGGGACTATGCTCTGGCAGATGTTAAAAAAGGAATCGCGACACCGAATCTGACTGTAAAATTCAAAGGCAAACAAGTCCTGAGCACAGATTTGAGTGATTACGAAAGTCGACTGACAGCAAAATACCCGCTGAACTCAGTGAATTCAGGCAAAGGAGAGCTTGCCGTCCCGGTTGAAGACATGATCTTTGTGATAAAAGGCGAAGCGGTTCAAGTGAAACTGGTTTTTCAGACAGTTACCATCACAAAGGACTCCACCGGGAAGCTGACGTTCAATTTTGGAGTGGAAGGCGTGTATTTCAAGGAGACAAATTAAAATTCAACTACAGTTGAAGAAAAAATTCTTGATTTTACGATGGAATTATTATATTCTAATCGGAGAGAACGAGGAATCGTCTTTTACTGGAAATCAGTATTCCATATTCGAGGAATCAGGTCATATCGTAAAATAAAAATGATAAAAGGACTTCTGGACATGATTGCACAGTCGAGAAGAAAAAGAGGGAGGAATTGAAAAATGTTTTGCCAAAATTGTGGACAAAATCTAAGTGACGATGCAAAATTTTGCGAAAATTGCGGAGCCTTGACACCGCCGCAGCCACAATCCCCAATACCTCAGCAAACAACACCGCCGCAGGGAGGATATCAGCAATCTGTGCAACAACCTGTACAACAGCCCATACAACAGCCTGTGCAGCAGGGGTACCCGCAGAGTGCGCCGCCGCCCCAGTATATTTACCAGCAGCCGGTCGCCCAGACCGGATATCAACCAGTCGGCGGATATCCGCAGCAGCCATATCCATTAAAGCCGCCGTTACAAAAAAAGAAGTCGAAAGCGCTGCCAATCATCGCTGTTCTTGTCGTGCTGGCGCTGCTGGTCATCGGCGGAATCGCTGTGATCGGATTCATCGGCAACAACAAGGACATCACCAATATCCAGATGGCATCCAAAGTGGATGAAAGCACCTTCCTGCCGATCACAAAGACCAGTGTGTTCTATACCGATACTCCGCAGATTAACTGCACCCTGCTGTCCAAGCTGCCAATCGGATCCATGATCTCCGCCGAATGGGTCTATCTGGGTTCGACATCGGACAGCATTACCAGCGATTATACAACACAGCATTCGCCGGAACAGATTAATTTCAGCTTGACAATGCCCGATGCCGGATGGACTGCCGGAAAATATGAAGTAAGAATCTCGATAGAAGGCAAAGCGTTCAAAACAGTCCGTTTCGAGGTGAAGAAAAGCACCGGAACCACTTCCGGAAATGGATCACCGACTCCTGCTGTTTCATCGAATAAATCCGGTGCGGCAGAACTGTCGATGATCAAGAATGTTCAAACCGCTTCCCAAATCAATGAAAGCACGCTGGAACCACTTGATAAACAATCCGCTTTTTCGACAACCGCGCCCATTATCTATGTTACATTCAGCATCAATAACGCGCCGGTCGGAGCTGCGGTGCACCTCGAATGGATTTATACCACAACGAAAGAACAGGCGGCCATATGGGATGCCAACACAACGCAGGCCTCTCAAAACGCCCAGTGTGGATTGACCAAGCCGGATGCAGGCTGGAAGGTCGGGAATTATGAAGTCCGGATATCCCTGAACGGCGTCTATGTGACATCTGCACAGTTTTCAGTCAAGTAGAAAAGAGCAAAACACAAGAGATTGGAAAGAACAAGGCTTTCATTCAATCAAAAACAGACGAAAATAGAACATGGAGGAGGGATTCATATGACACAAAAAATGGATCAGATGTCGGACGATAAGGATGAATTGATATGGAAGGACCGCAAAAGGTATCTGGGGCTGCCGATTTCTTTTACAAGATATTCGATCAGAGGGATACGGTTTTTCGTTTCCAAAGGGCTCTTCAATACAGAAGAGAATGAATTGCTGCTGTACCGGATCATGGACATCAAATACAACCGCACCCTGGCGGACCGCATTTTCGGAGTAGGGACCATTACCCTGTTCACGGCCGATACGACCGATAGCGAGCTAAAAATCGTCCGCGTCAAGAAATCACAAAAAGTGAGGGATCTGATCAGCAAGATGGTGGAAGAACAGCGCGTCAATATCCGTGCCAGAGGAAAGGAACTCTTCGGTGTAGGCGACCAGGATATGGACGGCGGCCTCAATGACGGGATTTTCCATTAAAGCAGCAATGCAAGGATTTTGTTCATTTTGTTCATAAATAAAGGAGTCTGCTGCCAAAGGGATTAAAATCACCTGGCAGCAGACTCTTTTTGCTATTTACATGAATCTTGGAGCCATGGCCTCCATTTCCGGAGGAGGAAGCGGATCACCGAATGACCCATCCGGTTCCGGGCCTATTACAGTACCGTGGCAGCCGGCACAAGCAGATTCAGCAGGATTCCAAGGACCGAGAAAAACAGGACATATACCAATATGACATTGATCACAAGACTATCCGACGATTGTCTGGATAACGACTTCAGAGCAAGGAACTGAAGGAGCGCTCCGGCGACAACCCCGGCCATAACAGTCAATAAAAACGAAATCAGGGACGTTCTTCCAGTGGCTGCAAAGAGAAAGAATATCGACAGGATAAAGGCCGGAGCGGAAAAAGTCGATAAGATCTGCATAAACGAAAAACGCACCTTTGATAAAAATCGGAATGCGAGAAGAAACATTCCATTTAAAATCAATGCGACAACCACCCCCAGTAAGGTCCCCTCGGCGAATGTCAGAATCGTATAGCCAAACAGGCGAAGAGAGAGAAGCCCTGTTGCAAGCGAAAACAAAACAAGATAAAACACACTAAGCCCGATGTCCTGTCTCTGTACAAAAGTATCTATCGCGGTCACAGGACGAAAAAGCGTCTGTAAAAGCGAATATCCGATCTTTTTCGGAAGGGAGTCGGTGGAAGAGTAGCCGCTCGATGTCATCAACTTCAAAAGAAAGGACCGCCATTCAAACTTCGGCTTCTGGGCCTGTCTGGCCTGTTGTGCCTGTTTCGCGCGCCTGGCCTGTTCTTTGGCTCTTTCTTTGGCTTGCCGCTCGTTTTCTTTATTCGCCCGATTCGTTGTGTTGGACTGCTTCGCACTTTTTGAATCATTCGTGCCGGAAGCGCTTGAACTGCCCGAGGAACCGCCATTCGAAGCAGCGCTGCCGGAAGTCCTGCAGTTGCAGCGTTCACCGGATCCAAGCTCTTTTCCACAATAAAAACATATTTTTGCCAATTGGTTTCACCTCGATAATTGTATTACATCAGTCACTATTTACAATAATGCAGGTTCATCATAGCACGAACGCCATTTGCAATCACCCAGATTTCAAGTACACCAATGTTAATATACTGTGAACAGTTATGTTTTCCGGATTCTGTATTGCTGGATCCTATAGAAGTGGTGGTATACCATGAGAATAGATGGAAAAAGAAATCCCCGGCAGGATACAATTTAAAATTGAACAATGATATAATTAGCATGCATTCTTTCGTATTGAAAATTTAGTGGAGGAAAATAAGATGACATTATCAGAAAAATGGAAAAAATTACAAAACGGCAGTGACATCCGGGGTGTTGCGATAGAAGGGGTTGAAGGAGAAAAGGTCAATCTGACCGTAAAGACGGTCTCCCTGATCTCGAGCGCATTTGTGGAATGGATTCATCAGCAATCCGCCAAAGAGACGAAAAATCTTCGACTCGCAGTAGGAACGGATTCAAGGCTGTCCGGCCCGGAGCTCAAACGGGCGGCAATGGAATCGATGAGCCGATATCAGGCGACGGTTTTTGACTGTTCGATCGCATCCACTCCGGCGATGTTCATGGCTTGTGTTCTACCGGGGCTGGAATTGGACGGAACAATCATGATTACAGCGAGCCATCTGCCATTCAACCGGAATGGGCTGAAATTTTTCACGAAAGAGGGTGGACTGGAGAAAAAAGATATCACCGCCATCCTTGAAATCGCCCAGTCCATGGAAGAGGGGACAGTCCAGTCCGAAACACAGACAAACCGTCCGGAAGCGGACCGGTCGAAGACTCCCGGCACGATTGCCGTGCTGGACCTGATCTCCATTTATGCAAAGGATCTCACCGATAAGATCCGTAAAGGAATCGGCTCTTCTTCCAAAAACGAAAAACCCCTTGAAGGATTTAAAATAATTGTTGACGCCGGCAATGGCGCAGGCGGATTTTTTGTGGACAAGGTCCTGAAACCTTTGGGGGCGGATACAGCTGGCAGCCAGTTTCTGGAACCGGACGGACGCTTTCCAAACCATATTCCGAACCCGGAGGACGCAACGGCGATGAAATCGATTCAACATGCTGTAGTAGACCAGCATGCCGATTTTGGAATTATCTTTGATACCGATGTGGACCGGGCCGGAGCCGTGGACAAGAACGGGAAGGAAATCAACCGGAACCGCATCATCGCCTTGATGGCTTCGATTGTTCTTGAAGAACACCCTCATTCGACAATTGTGACGGATTCCATCACCTCTGCGGAACTAAAGGATTTTATCGAAAAGAAACTTTCCGGAAAACACCACCGCTTTAAGAGAGGATATAAAAATGTGATCAATGAATCGATCCGTCTGAACTCCATTGGAGAGGACTCGCAGCTGGCCATCGAGACGTCCGGACATGGCGCTTTAAAGGAAAATTATTTCATGGACGACGGAGCCTATCTGATCGCAAAAATGCTGATCAAAATCGCCCAGCTAAAGGAAAAGAACAGGACGATCGATTCCTTGGTAAGCGATCTGGCGGAGCCGGTGGAATCCAAGGAATTCCGTTTTAAAATAGGATGCGCTGATTTCAAAGCTTACGGAGAAACGGTTCTGACAGGACTTCTTGAGTATACAAAGAAACAGGACTGCTGGCAGGTCGCCCCGGACAATTATGAGGGGCTGCGCGTTTCTTTTGACAAGAACAACGGAAATGGGTGGTTTTTACTGAGAATGTCCCTGCACGATCCATTGATGCCGCTGAACATCGAATCGAATAATCAAGGAGGAGTAAAGGAAATCGCCAGCCGGCTGCTTGAATATCTGAAAGACTGTCCGCAGCTGGATTTGACGGAAATCATAGCATATTGCGGAAACCGGCAGGCTTTACCCAATTAAGCGATCATGATTCGGACGGATCCGTTTGCTTCGGCATGATTGAAGAAAAAACGGGGATCCGGGCATTAAAATGACGGATATGGGATATGTATGTTTTTTTATCTGGATTTTTGGTATAATGGGGCAATACCTTTTTATGAATTGAAAAAATAAGGAGAAAATCAACCATCATGAGAAAATTATCTTTCAAGATAAATCTTCATACCTTATCCCTTATAATATCAGATCTTTTTATCATGGTTTTCAGTCTGGCGGTTTCGGGGTATATCTTTAAATCTTTTGAAGCGGTTGGCGATATTGGTTATGGCATATACATTGACCGGATGATAAAATATATTCCGGAAGGCATCATATTTCTACTTTTTTGCGTTTTTATGAATTATATTTTCGGATTGTATTCCAGTTTATGGAAATACGCGGGAGCAACCGAAATTATCACGCTGTTCATCGCCCTGGTTTTGGAATTGTGCGGTCTTCTTCTTGCGACCAGGATCCTTGGTGTTAAAATTCCTTTATACACGTTCCCGATCAGCGTGCTGATCTGCTTTTTCTTTATGGTGATTCTGCGCATGTGGTATCGTCTAGTCAAACGGTCGAAACAGATTCTGTTTGCAAACTCCAAAGGGCGGGCGGCGCTGATGCGGGTCATGGTGGTCGGAGTCGGAGATGCGGGAGCGATGCTGGTCCGGTCCATGACGCATGATCCGAAGAAGAGAGGGCTTCCGGTTGTTCTGGTGGACGATGATCCGACGAAGCTGAAGATGAAACTGCTGGGAATCCGGGTTGCCGGAACCAGGCATGATATTCCGCGCTTGGTAAAGGAATACGAAATTGACCGAATTGTGATTGCTATTCCTTCCATTAATACGGTTCAACTGAAAGAACTGCTGGATATCTGTGCCAATACCGGATGCGAAGTATTAAAATCCGATATCGCCGAGATGTTCAATGCGTCTCTGGACGCATCCTCCAAAGCCATTTCTCCTTTCGAGTCCAGTCAATCCGTTCCTGCGATACGTCTTGAGACGATCAAACCGGAGGACTTGCTGGGCCGGGATGCGGTAGACATGGATATTGATGCGGCAGCACGCTATCTGACAAATAAAACAATTCTGATCAGCGGGGGAGCGGGATCGATCGGTTCGGAGATCTGCAGGCAGGCATGCCGCCTTACCCCCGGACACATCATCATTTATGATTTCGATGAGAACAATTCCTACTCCTTGAGTTTCGAAATATCAAGGAAATTCCCAAAACAAAAATTCACTATTGTCATTGGCAGTATTCGTGATGAGGAGAAATTAAACGACACTTTTAAAAAATATCATCCGGATGTTGTTTTTCATGCGGCGGCCTACAAACATGTGCCATTGATGGAAAGTGACC
>CAZJXH010000154.1:0-9232 GCA_964549475.1 uncultured Oscillospiraceae bacterium | reverse complement strand
CGAAACGATCTCCCGATGGAGGCGGAAATTATCTGGTACAAATGTCAGAGATTTCAGCACTAGCGGACGCGGCAACAGAAAGTGAGATAAGCGCGGCAAAAGCTGATTTTGAAAAGGCATCAGGGACGATTATCGACCAATCCGTACAGAGCACCCTGCGAAATGACCTGCCGATTGCCATTGCAATATACGGGGTACTGGGCTTAGCCCTTATTATCATGGTTGTATTGTTTATCTTGCGAAAGAAAAAATGCTTTATCCTTATCGGCGGGGCCTGTATCGTTCTCCTTTCCTGTTTTACTATTTATGTTTCGATGAGCTTCGAATATGAACTGGCGGCGGATATCGGAGCGGGAACGGTCATTTACGAACCAACCGAAAAATATGGGTATCGATATGGTCCGACAATGTTTTTTGGCGAGGACGGCAAACTGAATGCATGGTTCTCGGCCCCCGGATCAGGCTCGGAATGGGATTATCTGAAATATAAAAGTTCAACGGATCTTGGCGTGACATGGTCCGGGGAGATTGATTCGGTCAAGCCGACAGAAAATAGCAGGGATCAATTATCGACATGTGATCCAGGTGCCTTTAAAATCGGGGATTACTACTATATCTCATACACCTCCACCATTAATCCGGATGGAAAATACAATGACTGTTATGCCGCACGTGCCAAATCCCCTGAAGGCCCCTGGGAAAAATGGAACGGCACCGGATGGGGCGGCGATCCTCAACCGTATATCCTATATGGATCGGATGCGTATTACTATGGCATAGGGGAGCCGAGCATTGTTGTAGTAGGAAATAAGCTTTATGTTTATTATACGTATATAGGAGAGCTGGAAAATGGCGTCAGCGTCGATCAAACCATGCTGGCAATCGGGGATGCGAAGGATGCGAATTGGCCCCGGACACTTAAAAGCGCGGGTGCCGTTATCAACCGGGGAAAAAACGAAGATTCCACCGATGTGAAATACGTTGACGCTTATAAAATGTTTATCGCTGTATCTACAAAAAACAGGTTTACGGCAACGGCTACCATCAAGATGTATAATTCAACGGATGGCATTCATTTTAATGAAATGAAAGTAAATGCTCCTGATGTGAAGAAATATTGTCATAATGCAGGGATAACCGGTACGGAATCAGGACATTTTGATGCTGCCGCAAAAAACTATGTTGGATATGCCTACGGGAAGACCGGACTGAACTGGGGATGCTGGAGCACGAATCTTGATCCGGTCACGATCACAAAGACGAAAACATCACTAAATCTGCTCAAGCCAGTCAAGCGTTTTTTCAAGCCTGTGCAGAGTGATGCGGAAAAAAATTACACGATTCCTCTCATTGACTCTCTTTCAAAATCAAGCGATCAGCGCAGTGCGAATATGGCAATGGACGGAAACACAAAAACCATTTTCGCCAGCAATCTTCATGAATGTGCAGATTATAACGAATG
This sequence comes from uncultured Oscillospiraceae bacterium, assembly GCA_964549475.1. Classification (GTDB taxonomy): domain Bacteria; phylum Bacillota; class Clostridia; order Saccharofermentanales; family UBA5734; genus JBBQKF01. The sequence goes on along the minus strand of CAZJXH010000154.1, from coordinate 7,770 downwards.
GATCCTGTTCCAGGTCGACGGGTCAGTAAAAGGGGTTACAGTGACTCCGAGAGCGAATTTGCTGGGATTCCCGGCGAGCTTTACTTTTGAGTGGAGCAATGACGGGCTTCAATGGACCGCGATTGAAGGTGCGGAATATTCGAATTATACACTCACTGATAATCAGCCGATTTCCTTTCTATTTAAGAAAGCCATAAAGGCGAAAGCCGTGAGGATGAAAGCGACAAAGCTTACAAAAGACGAATTTGACAGTTATGTGTTCCAGCTTGCGGAAATATCCGCGATAAAATGAAACGCAGATACATCAGGGTGTGTGAAAACTCAGGGAGTTTTCACACACCCTGACGGTTTTTCTCTCAGGAATCGAAGAATATGCGACATGAAATGGTGGAGGATATCATGCTTAAAAAGAGGCTGGCTGGAATCTGTCTGTTGACATTTTTATTACTGATGGCTGCTTCATGTAAAGAAAGCGGCAGGGCGGACAGTTCAGAATCCGTTTCACCAGACGAAGGGATAACAGACGGTTCTGTCAGCCAAAATTCTGTCGAAGAATCAAACCCTTTCACGAATCCTGGCATATCGGCAGCGGCTTCGGACAGCACCGCAGCAGCCTCCCAGTCAACCAACGACGGACATCAGGAAAAGCAATCAAGGGAGGAAATTATTGTGAAAGCAAAAAAATATGTGAATTTACAGGCAGAATCCGGTGAAGTCATTTATATGCCATCCAAAAACGGGGGATACCGATATGGACCATCCATCCTGCTTGACGGGGATAAAGTGGATGTCTGGTTTTCCTCTCCGGGAGATCCGGAACAATGGGATTGGATACGATACCGGCATTCCGATGACGGCGGGAAAACCTGGACAAACGATAAAATCGTTCTGCGCCCCACTCCCTGTTCGGATGATTCCTTTTCAGTATGTGATCCATGTGTGATCAAATGGAACGGTTATTTTTACATTGGCTATACTTCCACACAGGATTTCAGAGGAACAGACAATAGTCTCTATATCGCCAGATCGACAAATCCAGACGGACCTTTTGAAAAATGGGATGGCAGCGGATGGGGGGGAAAGCCTAAAGCCGTGGTTCAGTTTACCGGGAATCCCAATAATTTTGGCTGTGGAGAACCTGGCTTTGTGCTTAACAACGGGAAGATATTTGTTTATTATACTTGGAATGATACCATGCAAGGAACAAAAGTCGCCATTGCCGATGGAAACAATGAGAACTGGCCAGGGGCGCTTGCCGAACAGGGAACGGCTTTCCAGAAGGTCAGCAGCAAGGAGGATTCCGCGGATATCAAGTACATCGAAGAATATCAAAAGTTTATTTCGATTTCTGTACAGGATCGATTTTCAGATAATAGCGCGATTTTGATTCGCCAATCGGATGATGGGATACACTTTGAAGAAGCGGCTGTCATGAAAACAAACATAGCCAAAAAGGCGCATAATGCAGGGATATCCAGCAGGGCGGACGGGCATATCAGTATTAAAGACCATAATTTCATCTGCTATGCGTTTGGTTCCCAATCCTCCTGGGGCGCTTGGAGCACCATCATGAATCCCATTTCATTTCATTTGTCGGAAACACCGGATCATGGCGAAAACACCGGGAATACATTCTATAACAACAATGTGGCCACTTATTCAGGAACAGAAACGGTTACAGGCATATACTGCAATCTTACTGAATATCGGTTAACGACATCAATGAACGCTCCGCGCATCGGCATTTATGCGTTGACCAATCATGACAGCGCCATGGACATCACTGCAAAAAGCGGGATAACCTATACAGGCTACAATTCGTCGGTTATCAAGATCGAAAACCATAAAATCATTCCTTTAGCGGATGGCCAGACGGAGGCTATCCTGAATTACAAGGGCTTTTCTGAAAAAATATACATAACGGTGGGGGATTATTGGTATCCCACCGTATCCAGCTGTGAAAACAACACGAACTGGAATCCTTTGTTTTTAACGGATAACAGTCCGCTGACGATTTTTTCTTCAATCGGAGGAAACGTTCCCACCTGGGTGCAGGTACAGAGAAAAACAGCACAAGCCATCAGCGGGGTTGCGATCACACCCCGGAGCGGAGGCATCGGATTTCCGTCCGATTTTGTATTACAGTATAGCAGCGATGGGGTCAACTGGATCGATATCGCCGGACAAAGCTATCAAAATTATAAAAAGCCTTCGAACAACAGTACCATCCGGTTTACGTTCAGCAGTCCGGTCAATACAAGATTTTTAAGACTTTATTCGACAAATCAGGACTCTGAAAATGGAGGGTATTTACAATTGGGTGGATTTATCCCATTCGGAAAGGTATAATGGAATTTGCTTGGTTTTTGGCCGACTTGGCCGACTTTCATAAAAGGAGATGACTCTATCAATATAATAAATACATTGCCATTTATAGGGCAAGACGAAAGAACAAGAAAATATCTGCTTCCTGTCCGTATTGTTTCAACAGAAGGGTGTATCGCCGATGCAGATAAATTGCTTGATAACAAAACGCTGCAAATCGGTTTGAATGAACCGGAGATAACGATATTGCACAACGGGGAACAAGGAACCCAGGCCTCCATTCTGTTGGATTTCGGAGTGGAAATCCATGGAGGGATCCGTCTGCTGACGGCTTATATCACAGGGCATCGTTCTGTTCAAATGCAGATTACCTTCGGGGAGTCGGCATCAGAAGCGATGAGCTGCATTGATAAGAAAAATGCCACCAATGACCACTCCATAAGAGACATCACCATTCCCGTCTCTGCTCTCAGCGACCAGGAATGGTGCCAAACCGGGTTTCGTTACGTAAGATTGAAATTATTGACCCCCTCTTCCACGCTTCAGATAAAATCCGCAGCTGCTGTGTTTATTTATAGAGATCTGCCTTATACAGGCAGTTTCCGCTGTGACGATGCGCTTTTGAACCAAATCTACGATACCGCTGCATACACCTGCCATCTTAACATGCAGAACCTGCTTTGGGATGGCATCAAACGGGACCGGCTGGTGTGGATCGGGGATATGCATCCCGAAATGCTCACGGTCCGGACAATCTTTGGAGAACAGCCGCTGGTTGAGGCCAGCTTGGATTTTATACGGGAACAGACACCGCTTCCCGGCTGGATGAACGGCATCCCATCGTACTCGATGTGGTGGATTTTAATTATCTGGGATTGGTATTGGTATACCGGAAACAAGCGGTTTTTGAACAAACAGCAAGATTATGCCTGCTCGCTCTTGAAGCAATTGTGCTCTGCGGTTAACGAGAATGGGAATGATTCTATAATGGATTATTTTTTTGACTGGCCTACCGCAAATACGCTTTCGGCAAAGAGCGGTGTGCGCAGTGTCTTGAGATTGGCGCTTGAATCAGGGGAGAAACTGGCGGATTATTTTCATGATGAGCGTTTAAAAATCGATTGCTGCCTTAAAAGAACAATGCTGGATCAGCAAGAGGAGCAGCATAACAATGCGAAACAGACAGCGGCTTTTCTGGCCTTGTCTCATACTCTGGAGCTGGAGGAAGCAGGCCGTGTGATTTTATCCGGCGGTTCAGCCGGATTATCGACCTTTCTTTGTTACTATATGCTCAAAGTGGCGGATCAGGCAGGACATACCAATGAAACCCTGAATCTGCTGAAAGAATATTACGGCTCCATGCTTGGAAAAGGCGCTACAACATTTTGGGAGGATTTTCATATGGAGTGGCTGAACAACAGCAGTTCCATTGAACAGCTGCCTGAGGATGAAGCGACCGATATCCACGGGGATCATGGCGCATATTGCTACACCGGATTCCGCCATAGCCTTTGTCATGGCTGGGCTTCCGGTCCCGTGCCGTTTTTGGCGGAACAGATATTAGGAATTCATATAGAGGCTCCGGGATGCCTGAAATTGACCATACAGCCCCATCTGGGCAATCTGAAATGGGCAGAGGGAACTTATCCGACGCCATTGGGATTGGTTACGGTCAGTCATATAAAAAAGGAAGACGGGACAGTGTCATCAACCGTCGATGCTCCCCCCGGCATGGACGTAACCGTTTTGTCGCAGGGCTAACCATACGATTTTATCACAGAGTCAATCATACGATCATGCCGACTTGTCTTTATTCCTGTGAGCTTTTACCGTTTCGGATATCCATGCGTTTGATCTTCCCGCTGACGGTCTTCGGGAGCTCCTCGAGAAATTCTATGATGCGCGGATGAAATATAGGGACGGTTCTTTTATTGCATAAACGAAATAAAATGAAATACAAGAACCGTCCCTATATTCCACAGGGTTAACCATACGATCATGCCGACTTGTCTTTATTCCTGTGAGCTTTTACCGTTTCGGATATCCATGCGTTTGATCTTCCCGCTGACGGTCTTCGGGAGCTCCTCGAGAAATTCTATGATGCGCGGATACTTATAAGGCGCGGTGGTATGCTTGACATGATTCTGCAATTCTTTGACCAGGTCGTCACTTGGGACATATCCTTTGGCAAGGACAATGGACGCTTTAACCACCTGCCCGCGATCCGGGTCGGGGAAAGCGGTCACTGCGCATTCCAGGACGCACGGATGGGATTGCAATGCGGATTCCACCTCGAATGGCCCGATACGGTATCCGGAGCATTTGATCACATCATCCGACCGGCCGACAAACCAGTAATAGCCATCTTCGTCTTTCCAGGCGACATCGCCGGTATTGTAATAATTGTCGTGCATGCATCGCTTTGTCGCTTCTTCGTCCCGGTAATAGCATTTGAACAATCCAACCGGCCATTTGTCATCAATCCCCCGGATGACAATGTTTCCTTCTGTTCCGGCAGGACAGGAGCTGCCCTCGTCATCCACAATATCAATATCATAAATCGGGGATGGCTTTCCCATGGAACCCGGCTTTTGCTCGATCCATTCAAAATTCGCGGCAAGAACTGTCGTTTCCGTCTGGCCGAACCCCTCGATAATCGGCCGTCCGGTCAGCTGTTTCCACTTGTTGTAGACTTCCGGCTGAAGGGGCTCTCCGGCGGTGAAACAGGCCCGTAAAGAGGACAGGTCAAACTCCTTGATATCCTCATGGATCATAAAGCGATAGATGGTGGGCGGTGCGCAAAAGGTGGAGACATGGTATCTGGAAATTTTCTCCAGCAAAAGATGAGGGACGAATTTTTCCATATCATAAACGAAATTGGTCACACCGACAATCCATTGGCCGTAGATCTTGCCCCATCCGCATTTCGCCCAGCCGGTATCGGAAACGGAGATATGGACGTCGTTGTAGGTAAGCTGCTGCCAATAGTGGGCGGTGACAATGTGTCCGATCGGATGAGTGTAATCATGGTAAACCATTTTGGGCATTCCAGTGGTGCCGGATGTGAAATACAAGATCAAACAATCCTTCCCATGAGGAACCGCATCGCCCTGAGGCTTCTTCCACACCCCCGTGCAAGAGGCAAGCGCCTGATTCAGATCCATCCATCCTTCCGGCACAGCGGAATAATAACGGGAATCCCCGATGTTCATCGCCATTGCATTGGGTTCGGGGAAAACAATCATTTTCTGTCTGACGGTTGGACATTCCGGCAGGGCCGCATCAATGAAGTCGATGACCTCCTTGTCGGAAATACTGACGACGACATTAGCGGAAGCGGCGTTGCAGCGGTAAATGATATCCTTTGTCGTAAGCTGTACCGTGGCGGGAATGAAAGAAACGCCGAGTTTCATCAGCCCCAGGATAATCGGCCAGAACTGCCAGCGACGCTTAAGCATTAAAAGAGCGACATCGCCTCTCCGGAGTCCTTGCTCTTTAAAAATGAAAGCGTACCGGTCACTCAGGTTCGAAAGAGCCTGCCAATCCAGTTTCAATTCATCGCCAAAGTCGTTGCACCAGAGAAGCGCGATTTTCGTCGGGTCCTCTTTCGCCCATTCATCAATGACATCATAGGCAAAATTAAAATTTTCAGGAACTGTAAATTCTAAATTTTCTTTAAAATCTTCATACGATTCAAATTTTTCTCGATTAACAAATTTTTCAATCATCATGCATCCTCAACTAACTAAAATTATGCTTATGCTTCGTGTAAAATAACCGTCAAAAAAGTCGCGGAAGAATCCCCCAGGGCAATCTGGGCGTGTGGAATAGTCGGATCGAAATAAATCGAATCCCCCTTTATCAGATTGATGATGTTCCCGCCGATAATCACCTGGACCTCTCCATCTAGCACCATGTTGAATTCCTGGCCCGGATGGGTGACAAGGCTGACCTTGTTCTTGTCGTTCGGGTCGATTGTCACTAATAACGGTTCAATCTTTCTGTTTTTAAAGCTTGAAGCGAGACTCTTGAATTTGTATCCGGCAAAACGCTCGATCTCCACTCCCTGGCCATTCCGGACGACGCAGAATTCATTCAGGTTGGGCGATTTTCCGGTCAGCAGATCCGTCAGATCGACTTTGAAAATTTTGGACATTTCGTAGAGTGCGCTGATCGGGATATCATGTTCGCCGGACTCGTAGCCTTCGTATTCCTGAAGAGGAATCGAAAGGAAACGGGCCATCTCCTGCGTGGTGTATTCGCAAATCTGCCGCATTTCATGGACTCGTGCTGCAATGTCTTTGTTGTTTTCTCTCATTTTGACACCTCCGTCACGTAATTATAGACTTTCAGTGAAATCTCCGCGACCGCATCGCGCCCGGCGGCCTGGCTCGCGTTTTCGGTCGTGACGCAAAGAACATAGGCTTCTTTGGCGAAAACGATTCCAGCGTCGTTCTCTGTTTTCCAGTCTCCGTTTGTCCCGATTTTGTGGGCGACCTTGACGGCAGCGGGAAGCTTTGCCTGGATGCCGAAGGTGAATACCGTGCTTTCCAGGTCTTCGATCAAGGGCTCATAATCAGCCGGAGAGGCCTGCCAGAGCTGGTAAAGATTCTGGGCGTACATGGCCAGATCCTTCGCGCTCGTGCGATGACGACCGGACTTGGATACCCCTGCATAATCGGTATAGGTTATGGAGGTGCGGTAAGGCACTTCACCGGAAATCGCCGTCAGATAGGGAACCACCGCATCAATCCCGCCGAGCTTTCGGATGACCATGTTCGTTGCACAATTATCACTGATTGTGATGGAAAGCTGCGAGGTGCGGCGTATGGAATACTGCGTACCGTTCGGCTGGCTGATCACCGTTCCTGTCCCTGGTTCCATGTCTCCCTGCGGATATGCCCGGTTGTCATAAGCAAGCATATCCGTGAAATTGAATGCGCCTTCTGCGACTTTTTTATAAAGCAATGTGTTGATTCCCAGTTTGATCGAGCTAGCCGCGACGAAAGGCGCTTTCTCGTTTACACCGAAGGTCTCGCCTGTTTTCAAATTGATGTAATACACACCGATCCGTCCGTTGAAACTGCCGGTAAATTCCTTGATGGAAGCCTGCAAAGCCGCAAAGGCGGCTGCCCGGCTTTCGGAGACAAGGGAAGACGGACTGGATTCGGAGGATTGCCCGCTTGCCGCCATCGATCCGGAGGAGGCTTCTGCAATGCTTGAAGTGTCCGACAAGACAGCGGAAAGGGAAGAAGAGTCGGCGGGCTGACCCCTGCCTTTTTGAACAGCATAGATGATTCCGACTGTTACAATAAGAAGAAGGGCGATAAGAAGAACAAGGAATTGTTGGGTTTTTCTTTTTTTATGTCTTGTATTTGACGGACTGCTTCCTGAAATCGAGCCCAGCCTTTTTGAATTCGAATCCAATGGAGCGCCCGAAAAGCT
>CAZJXH010000153.1:0-9241 GCA_964549475.1 uncultured Oscillospiraceae bacterium | reverse complement strand
CGGGACCTACTGGTTTTTTCGAGATGCGAAGGCCGTGCGGAACTGATCAACGAGGATAAACGGACAGAGATCGAACGGAGCTGCCCGAAGGGGGACGGAGCCGCGGATGCGCTTTTAAAAGCGGACCGGATCATTCATTCCGCACGTCGCGGGATCGCCTTGAATTCCAGTTTTGAGAATTGCATCTGCACGATGCTGCTACAGTTAAGGAAGGAGCTTATGAATGCCTAAGGTTGTTGGAATACGATTCCGTGAAGCGGGGAAATCATACCATTTCGACCCATTGAATTTTATTTTGCATCAAGGAGATTCCGTTATTGTTGAAACCATCAAGGGGATAGAAATCGGGACGGTTTCCGACGAAATCATCGACATGCCGGAGGAGATGCTGCACGCTCCGTTGAAGCCCGTTATCCGCCTGGCGGATGAATCGGATTTGAATAAGGCGAGAGAGAATAAATTGAAAGAAAAGGATGCTTTTTTCATCTGCGCCGAAAAAATCATCGCACGGGAATTGGAAATGAGCCTTGTCGACGTGGAATATTCGTTTGACGGGACGAAAATCATTTTTTATTTCACTGCGGATGGAAGAATTGACTTCCGCGAGCTGGTAAAGGACCTGGCGTCCATTTTCAGGATGAGGATTGAATTGCGGCAGATCGGCGTGCGCGATGAAGCCCGCATGGTTGGCGGACTGGGAATTTGCGGCCGGGAGCTGTGCTGCTGTTCTTTCCTCAATGACTTTGTTCCGGTATCGATTAAAATGGCGAAAGAACAGGGGTTGTCGATGAATCCCACCAAGATTTCGGGCGCGTGCGGCCGACTGATGTGCTGTTTGAAATATGAACAGGAAGCGTATGAGGATGCCCACTCCCGGATCCCGAAAGCAGGCACGATTGTCACAACGAATGATGGAACGGGGATTGTGGAGGATGTGAATCTCTTGCGCGAAACCGTTACTGTCCGACTGGACCGGGGAGGGGAAGCGGATTTGATTGTATATGGAGTCGAGGATATCACTTTTGTCAAACCGGTATCAAGCAAGGAAGCCTGCGGCGGAAAGTGCGCACAAGGCGGGAAATGTCTGGCCAGAAAGACCCAGAATGTGGATAGCGTGCCTAAAACCGAGGAGCCGGCCGAGATGGAGATCATCCAATAATGTGGATTTTTACTCACAACGATGTAAATATTTCGCTTTTACATTGAAGTGTTAAGAATATAATGATAGAATATTCAGCGAATAGGAGGTGTTTACTATGGCATATAGAATTTCTGACGCATGTATTTCTTGTGGGACATGTGAGGGAGAATGCCCGGTTTCGGCTATTTCAGCCGGTGATGGCATTTATGTGATCGATGAAGCTACTTGCATAGACTGTGGCACATGCGAATCGGCATGCCCGGTTGAAGCAATTAAACCTGCTTGATTATTTCATTGAATTAAACGACATGGAAGGGGGAAAGGCGAATGAAAGTTTTTCTCCTTTTTGTGTATTATCAGTCATAGATACCACGGGGTTCGCTCCGGACAATAAATGAATGGATCGGAGGAATCCAATGGATCAGAACAGGACAGGGGAAGAATGATTCCGCTTTACGACGATGAGACGGTTGAGGATCTCCAATTGAATGGGCTTCGAATGATTCAGGGAAGGGACTTGTTCCGCTTCGGCGAAGATTCCGTCCTACTGGCTAATTTTGTTTCTGAGTCTTTGAAGAAATCAAAAGAAGCGAACCGGACATTGATCGACCTGGGATGCAATTGCGGGAGCATTTCCCTGCTTTTATCCGCGAAACTGCCAAACACAAGAATCACCGGTGTCGAAATAACCGAAAGGGCATCCGGGATCTTTGAACGGAATATCGTGCTGAACCAGCTCGTGGACCGTGTCTCCTGCATCCAAAGTGATTGGAACCATTTGAGCGGAACTGTTGTCCAGGGTGGAATGGATTATGTGGTATCCAATCCGCCGTATACGATTCCGCACTTGAGAAAAACAGGGCCGATTGACGGGAATGGCATGAACGAGCCGAATGGCGGAGATATCAGGGAAGTGACGGACCTTCGGATCGCGCGGGAGGAAATTTATTCTTCGCTGGATCAATTGCTTCAAATCAGTTCCTATCTGCTGAAAGATGGCGGCAGGGCATTTTTCATCTACCGCGCGAGCCGCATGGTGGACGTTCTCGAAGGAATGCGGAAAAACCGGATTGAACCGAAGCTCCTTCGCCTGGTCGTTCCTTTTATTCATAAAGCGCCGACCGCATTTTTGGTGATGGGCCAAAAATCGGGAAAACCCGGCGGGTTCGTGGTGGAAAAACCACTTATTCTGTTTGAGAAACCATCCTGTTACACAGAAGAGGCGGTGGCAATGTATGGCAAATATCCTCCATTGACGAAGGAAGAGCTTTACAAGGATATTCATATCATGAATTCGTTTTCTCATCCCCCCATGATTTAATAACCGGATTGCCGAATGATCCAATGCGCCAATGAGTTAATGACCCAATGGCCGGATGACTGAATGATTGAATGACTGGACAACCCGGCCGTGTTTACGCTTTTTTACATTTACCCATTGGATTTTTCAAGGAAGGAGATCCCAATGAAATATACAAGAAATTCGGTCCTCCAGGAGGAGAAGTCCAACGATGGCATCCGCATCAACAAATACCTGAGCGAAGCGGGCGTATGCTCCCGCAGAGAGGCGGACCGGCTGATTGCAGACGGAAAAGTTCTCATTGACGGCCATGTTGCCGTCATGGGTGAAAAAGTCCTGCCCGGCCAGAAGATCGAAGTCGAAGGCCAGCCTGTCACACTGGAAGAGGAGCTGGTCTACCTGGTATATTATAAGCCTGCCGGGGTGACATGCACGACAGACCGTAAAATCCATCGGAATATCATCGATGCCGTCGGGCATCCCAAACGCGTATTTCCCGTGGGAAGGCTTGATAAAATGTCCACGGGACTGATTTTTTTAACCAATGACGGAGAGATCGTCAATAAGATTCTCCGCGCCGGAAATTATCACGAAAAAGAATACCTGGTCACGGTTGACAAGCCGGTTGATGAGGCATTCATCGAAGAAATGAGCAATGGCATTCCGATACTGGGCACAGTAACGAGGAAATGTATTGTTAAAAAAGAGTCGGACAGGGGATTTCGAATCATCCTGACACAGGGACTCAACCGCCAGATCCGCCGGATGTGCGAGTATCTGGGCTATGAAGTCACAAGTCTGGAGCGGATCCGGATCATGCATATTTCCCTCGGAAATCTCAAACCAGGCAAATGGCGGAATATGAATCCAAAGGAGCTGTCGGAACTGAACAGGCAGATCCGGGATTCAAAGAAAACCGCGACAGGAAAAGCCCCGGAAGAAGCCGATGAAGAAGAATGAACCGAACGGAACGGAACAGAACGGAACGGAACAGGAGGAGAATCAATTGGATAATGGACTTTTATATTTGGTTGGAACCCCGATCGGAAATTTGTCGGATATTTCTCCAAGAGCGTTGGAAATCCTGTCCGGAGTGGATATGATCGCTGCGGAGGATACAAGAAGAACGGCGATTTTATTGAATAAATACAATATCAGGAAACCGCTGGAAAGCTATCATGAATTCAACAAGGAGCAGAAAGGCCTGTTTCTTGTGGAACAGATCGAAAAGGGGAAGAACATCGCCCTGGTCAGCGATGCGGGAATGCCGTGCATATCGGATCCCGGAGCGGAGCTTGTCGCGGCGTGCGCGGACAGAGGAATTCCTGTCATTGTCATTCCCGGACCTTGTGCGGCGGTTACCGCTCTCTCCGGATCAGGCCTTGATTCGTCCAAATTTGTTTTTGAGGGATTCCTGCCAAGCAGCGGGAAGGGGCGGAAAGAGCGTCTTTTATTTTTACAAAAAGAGTCCCGCACGATGGTTTTTTATGAAGCCCCTCATCGGGTGAAGAAAACCTTGAAAGATTTTAATAAAAATGAATGGACAGATCGACGGATTACGTTTGCAAGAGAATTGACGAAGGTGCACGAAGAATTCATCCGCACGAGTGTCAAGGAAGCGGAGCTTTTTTATGAGACAACGGATCCAAGAGGCGAATATGTCATCATTTTAGAGGGACTGGATGAATTCAAACGACGAAATCCAATCCGTCCGGAATCCGTGGAACCGGCACCGGATCAGGAGCAGGAGATCGCCAAAGAAATCAGCCGCCTCATGTCACAGGGAAAATCAATCAAGGAGATCTCCGTGGAAATTTCAGCCATGTTTCTTTTGACAAAAAAAGAAGCGTATGCTCTTGCACAGCAGATGAAAGATCATAAGTCCTTGTAAATTCAGCCAAAATCCTGTAGAATTGTTGCAAAATCAGCATCACAGGCTTACTATGTTATTGCTTGTTGAATCATGCAGACCACAGGAAGCGAATATTTAAAAAGACGGACAAGCCTTCAGATAGCAGGGCTGCCCGCAGGAGGAACATCATGGGAAAAACATTTTATCTTACAACACCAATCTATTATCCAAGCGGCAATCTCCATATCGGCCATTCCTATACGACCGTTGTTGCGGATGCGATGTGCAGATACAAGAGATTAAAAGGGTTTGATGTGATGTTTTTGACGGGCACCGATGAACATGGGCAGAAGATCCAGCGTAAAGCGAAAGATGCCGGCATTTCACCGAAGGAATACGTGGATGCGATCCTGGTAGGCATCAAAGAGCTCTGGAAGACTCTGGATATCCGATATGACCGTTTTATCCGAACAACGGACGAAGACCACGAAAAAGCGATCCAATACATATTCCAACGGCTTTATGATCAGGGGGACATCTACAAGAGCGAGTATGAGGGATGGTACTGCACCCCCTGCGAGTCGTTCTGGACCGAGACGCAGCTGGTTGACGGCAAGTGCCCGGACTGTGGCCGTCCTGTTGAAAGAACGAGAGAAGAAAGCTATTTTTTTCGCATATCGAAATATCAGGACGCTCTGATTGCACTCCTGGAAAACAATCCGGATTTCATCCAGCCGGCATCCCGGGCAAATGAAATGCTGAACAATTTTTTACGTCCGGGACTCGAAGACCTGTGTGTCTCGCGTACCACATTCGACTGGGGAGTGAAAGTTCCTTTTGATCCGAAACATGTCGTGTATGTCTGGATTGACGCACTGTCGAATTATATCACCGCACTGGGATATCCCGATGACACCAATGGCGATTTCGCAAAATACTGGCCTGCGGATGTACACCTTGTCGGAAAAGAGATTGTTCGTTTTCATACGATCGTTTGGCCTGCAATGCTGATGGCGCTTGATCTTCCTCTGCCGAAGAAAGTGTTCGGGCATGGATGGCTTCTGCTTGACGGAGGGAAAATCTCGAAATCAAAGGAAATCAAGTCTTCGACAGTCGTTGATCCGGTGGTGCTGTGTGAACGTTATGGCGTTGATGCAGTCCGTTATTTTCGGCTTCGTGAAGTGCCGTTTGGATCGGATGGGATTTTTACCAATGAATTACTGATCCAGCGTACGAACACCGATCTGGCAAATGATCTAGGCAATCTGGTCAGCCGCACAATCGCCATGATCGAGAAATATTTCGCAGGGGCTATTCCGGCTGCGCGTGTCATCGAGGAATCCGATCAGGAGCTTCTTTCCCTTTGTAAAGATTTGCCCGCGAAAGTAGAGGAGTACATCGAGAGCTTCCAGTTCAGTCTGGCGCTGACAGAGATTTGGAAAATCATCGGACGCTGCAACAAGTATATCGACGAGACCGCTCCATGGGCCCTGGCGAAAAATCCCGAAAACCAGGCGCGTCTTGCGGGCGTGCTTTACAATCTGGCAGAATCCATCCGTATTGTTTCTGTATTGATCCAGCCATTCATGCCATCTACCGCTCCATTGATATGGGAAACCCTGGGAATCCTTGACAAATCCCTCTGTACATGGGAAAGCGCATCGGAATTCGGCCTTTATGCAGCTCCTTCCGGCGTAAAGAAAATATCCGCTCTTTTTCCGAGAATCGACACAGCAAAGGAGCTTGAGGCAATTGAAAAAATTGCGCTGGGGTAGAGAAGGGAGTCTTTGATGCTATTTGATACCCATGCCCACCTAGATGATGAGCAATACCGGAATGATTTGGATGAGGTGATTGCCCGGGCCTTCGACCAGGGAGTTTCAAAGATGGTCATCGCGGCTTGTGATGAGAAGACTTCGCAAGAATCGCTGGAAATCGCAAAAAAAGACAGCCGTCTCTATTGCACGGTCGGAATACATCCCCAGGATGCCTCCGCATTTCAGGATTCGATGCTGGTTGACTTTCGAAGAATGGTGGATGACAACAGGGACAAAGTCGTTGCAATCGGAGAGATCGGACTGGATTACTTTTACGAGTCGCCGGCAAGAGAGATCCAGCGGGATGTGTTTATCAAGCAAATTGCTTTTGCAATTGATTGCGGCCTCCCCATTATTGTTCACGACAGGGAGGCGCACGGCGATTGCCTGGAAATCATCGAATCGTTTGCAAAAGCAGGAAAACTGCCAAAAAATCCCGGAATCTTCCATTGCTATTCCGGAAGCTATGAAATGGCAAAAATCCTGCTTGGGCTTGGGTTCTACCTTTCTTTCGCCGGAGTCATCACCTTTAAAAACGCACATCGGGCGATTGATCTCCTGCCCCGGATTCCACTGGACCGCTTATTGATCGAGACCGATTGCCCGTACCTGTCGCCGGAACCCTTTCGAGGGCACCGGAATGAACCGGCGAACGTCCGTTTTGTCGCACAGAAAATGGCGGAGATCTGTCAAAAAACTGTTCAGGAAATCGAAGAAATCACCTTTGAGAATGCATGCCGCCTGTTCCGAATCCCATCATAGCGGAACTGCCAAATGAGACTCTTTGTTATGCCGCAATCCCTTCTGCAGCCTCGAATCCCGTTAAGAAAAAGAAGGGAAGAAAACCGAAACGAGGGAATCAAAGCGAAAAGCTGAATGAAGAAACCAAAGACAAAAGCTGAATGAGGAAACCAAAGATAAAAATAGAATAAGGAAAAACAAAAGACGGATGAATCCGTCTTTATTTTTATGTTGGTTTTATGCTTTTAAAAATTCTTGAAAATATTTTAGATTACATATTGACAACATAATATTATACGAGATATAATAATGATATTAAAATAGTTACACGGTGTATAATAATGTTATATAAACAGTAACGAATAATTGAGAGGAGGGAAATGCCATGACGTTTAATTCAAATGCAGTGCTTCTGGATGCGGTAGTACTGGCAGTTGTCTCGAAAGACGGCACTTATGGATACAAAATCACACAAGATATTCGCCAGGCGATTGAAATTTCTGAATCAACGTTGTATCCTGTATTACGTAGACTAGAGAAAGATCATTGCCTGGATACCTATGACATGGAGTTTGCAGGAAGAAACCGGAGATATTATAGAATCACGGACCGGGGAAGAGAGCTGTTGTCGAATTACCTGTCTGAATGGGAAAACTATAAGAGAAGCATAGATCAGGTGCTTCATGGAGGTGATAAAAATGAATAGAGATGAATTTATTGTAAAATTACAGGATGAATTGAAATCCATCCCGTTTGAGGAGAAGGAAAGCGCCCTTAAATATTATCGGGAGTATTTCGATGACGCCGGAGTGGAAAACGAGCAGCAAGTCATCTCGGAATTGGAGTCGCCGGAAACGATCGCACAGGGGATAAAAAAAGATCTTGGATACACGGATGCGGCCGCGGACGAAACAGGGAAGGAAACCATCCACAGGGAGGAAAAGAGCAGCGCTTCCCACAACGGTGCGACTTCACAGCCATCGAACGGCGGGTATTCCCATACGGATTCTTCCTACACCAGAGCTGCAAATACAGGCGCTTCCACGGCAGGTTCTGCAAATACCGGCTCTGCAGCGACAGGCGGTACTGCAGCCGGAAATTCTGCAAATACAGCTTCTTCAACCGCTGGACCTGCGAATGGCGGCTCTTCCAACACCAGCACCGGTTCTTCTCAAAACGGGCAAGCAGTTGTCAATGGAAATGTCAAGGTCGGCAACCGGGAATTTCCTGTCTGGGCGATTATTCTTCTTGCCATCTTGTTTATTCCCGTCATTATACCGGTCGCGTCCGGCATTTTCGGTACAGGAATAGGCCTTGTCTGCGGTGCGATCGGGATCGCAATCGGATTTTTCGCAGCGACAGTCGCTTTGCTGGTTTCTGGCATTGCAACCGTTGTATGGGGAATCGCCTCGATTATCGCAGGGGCTTTTTATACCGGAATTTTATTGATCGGACTCGGATTGGTATTGATCGGATTCGGACTGATGTTTCTTATCCTTGCAGTCCAGCTTGTCGGCGTGTGGATTCCCCGGTTTGTCCGCTGGATCATCCATACAGTTAAAAATGGATTTCATTATTCAAATGTCCAGAAAGGAGTACCTGCATGAGCATTTTTCGAAAATTCATGATATTCATCGGAAGCGGACTCATTATTATCGGTGTGATACTGGCTATTGTCGGATTTGCATTCGGAGGGAGACTCAGCATCAATTCCTGCATTATCGGACATAATAGCGATGACGGCACCGTCCAGGCCGGAGAAAGGATCAATGTCACAACCGCTTATGAAGAGGTCAAATCCATTGTGATTGATTATCGTGTCGGAGCAATCTATATCAAAGAGTGCGACGAATTTAAAATCGTTGCGGAGAATGTCTCGAAAGACCGGTTCGAAAGCAGCGTTACAGATGGCGTTTGGACGGTTTCTGACAAAAAAGGCGGCGCTTATTCCTTATTCAATCATTTTAATCTGGGCGCGAATGACTCCACTGTCACCCTTTATGTACCAAAAAACAGCCGGTTGACAGACTGCAATTTTGAAATCGGAGCAGGAAAGATCAATGTTGACCAGCTTGATACAAAAAATTTCACGATAAAAGTCGGAGCCGGCGAAGTAGTTGTGAAAAATCTGACTACGGAAGAAGCCACGCTTGACTGCGGAGTCGGAAGCATCAAAGTGGATGGAGAAATCCGCGGAGACTCCACCATCAAATGCGGCATTGGAGCGATCGCTCTTTCATTAAAAGGCGATCCGGACGACTATAATTACAATATCAAAGTCGGTCTGGGCAAGACCAATATCAACGGGACCGTTTATTCTGGAATCAGCGACAAGCAGATCACCCACGACAATGCAGCGGGAACCTTCAAACTGGATTGCGGCATCGGAG
>CAZJXH010000152.1:0-9261 GCA_964549475.1 uncultured Oscillospiraceae bacterium | reverse complement strand
GAGTGACCTTTTTCGTTGCGGTCATCGATCTCGAAAAAGATGCCAGCCTCAAGGTCGGCATGTCGGCGGAAGTCACCTTGCTGAATGAAAAAGCCAGCGGGGTCGTGCTTCTTCCAATGAAAGTGATTTTATTCGATAATGACAACAGTCCGTATGTTCTTAAAAAGAACGAGAAAGGGCTTCCGGTTCAAGCCAATATCACAACCGGCATCAACGACGGAACCTCTGTCGAGATCAAAAGCGGCGTCACAAGCGGGGAAAGCATCCTTGATACAAGTTCCGCATCCGCCACAACTGTCGGCTTATTCGGGAACCGGGGGAATACCAAAAATACCGGAGGAACAAACTGAATGACTGAAATATTGAAAATGCAAAATGTGAATAAAAGCTACTATATGGGGGACAAGGAATTAGAGATTTTGCATGATATCAACCTGACGATCAACGAAGGGGAGTTTGTCTCCCTGCTCGGACCATCCGGATCCGGAAAAACAACGATGATGAATATCATCGGGTGTCTGGACGTTGCGACAACCGGCAATTATCTGCTTTCCGGCCAGGACATCGACAGCCTGGATGAAGTGGAGCTGGCAAAAGTGCGGAACAAAGAGATCGGGTTTGTCTTTCAAAGCTTCCAGCTTCTGGCAAGGCTGACCGCGCTTCAAAACGTGGAGCTTCCCCTTATCTATGCCGGCGTCTCCCTTTCCGAACGGAAAAGGCGTGCAAAAGAGATGCTGACGCGCGTAGGGCTGGGCGAAAAAATAAAAAACCACCCGAATCAGCTGTCCGGAGGAGAGCAGCAGCGGGTGGCGATCGCACGCGCCCTGGTCACGGAACCGACCATCCTGCTGGCGGACGAGCCGACAGGCGCATTGGACCAGAAAACCGGAGCGCAGGTCATGGAGCTTTTTGAAGAAATCAATCGAGAGGGAAGAACCATCATCATGATCACTCATGATATCTCCATCGCAAAACATGCGAAACGGGTCATCCGCATCCTGGATGGCTACCTTACAGAACAGGAGGACGAATAGAATGTTTTTTGAGAGCATTAAAATGTCCTGGGAAAATATTGTCAACAACAAGCTTCGTTCCTTTCTGACCATGCTGGGCATTGTGATCGGCGTTGCATCGATCATTGCACTGATCACGATTGTCCAGGGCGCGACAAACAGCATCAGCGACCAGGTCAGCGCTCTTGGCGTGAACAAGATCACCATCACTGCGATGGGTACTCCATTGAAACAAGGGTTGAACGATGAAGATATCCGCAGTATTGCACAAGTTGCCAATGTGAACGGAGTATCTCCGTCCGTTTCCGACCGGACAGCCATTGTTTATCAGGGCCGCGTGATGGACAATGTGCCGGTTCAGGGAAAAAACGAGGTCTATTTCAAAACAGACACCGGGCTGGTCAAATCCGGCCGGGAAATCAACATTCTTGATCTGAACAGCAAAAACCAGGTTGCCCTTGTCGGAAGCGATGTTGTCAAAGAGCTTTTTTACGGGATCGATCCCATTGGGAAGGATCTCAAAATCAATGGCATCACCTACACCGTCATCGGCACCCTCAAGGCCTCCAGCGGGTTCAGCCTGGGATCAAACAATGGAGCGGTGATCATTCCGTATACAACCGCGCTTCGAAACCTGGGGATCAAAAACATCACCAATCTGGATGTCTATCTGACTGATACCGCCATTGCAGACGATACGGTCGTGAATATCAAAAGTGTATTGAATCCTGCTTTCAACTATAAAGACAAAGCTTATTCCATTTTTAATATGGGAGATATGATCGATACGTTTCAATCCATGATGTCGATGATGTCCCTGCTTCTTGCCGGAATCGCTTCTATCTCTCTTGTTGTGGGCGGAATCGGCATTATGAACATGATGCTTGTTTCTATCACAGAACGCACCGGGGAAATCGGTCTGAGAAAAGCCCTGGGAGCGACGCCGAACAGGATCCAGCTGCAATTCATCATTGAATCGATTTTCCTTTCCATCATTGGCGGGATTATCGGACTGCTTCTCGGCAGCCTTATCGCCTATGTTGCGGCTTCGTTTATCGGCATCAGCTTTTCTGTTACGATCTCAACCATCCTGCTCGCAGTAGGATTCTCCGCCGCAGTCGGCATTGTCTTCGGATATATGCCTGCGCGCAAGGCCAGTCGACTTAATCCGATCGATGCATTAAGAAGCTTATAGTTTTACCCGTTAAGGAGGGAGGTGGTACAATGTTTACCATTCTTGTCGTGGATGACAATGACAGCATACGGAAATTAATGGCCACTTATCTGATGCGCGACGGATATCATGTCCTTGCCGCCTCCGACGGTCTGGAAGCGCTGGAGATATTGGACAGGGAACAGATCGACCTCATGATTGCAGACATCATGATGCCGAATATGGACGGGTATGCGCTGACGGATGGAATAAGAACCTCTGGATACACGTTCCCTATCCTGATGGTCACAGCGAAAGAAGCCTATGAGGATAAGAGAAAAGGGTTCCTGGCGGGAACGGACGACTATATGGTAAAGCCGATCGACTTTAATGAAATGCTGCTGCGTGTGTCCGCATTGCTTCGACGTGCCAAGATTTCAAATGAACACAAGATTGTGATCGGCGGTGTCACCGTCGATTATGGAACCCTGACCGTCACAACCCCCAAAGAAACCATTCTGCTTCCAAAAAAAGAGTTCTACCTGCTGTTCAAGCTCCTTAGCTATCCCCGTAAAATATTCACAAGACAAGATCTCATGGACGAAATCTGGGGACTGGACAATGAGACCGATGAACGGACGGTGGATGTCCACATCAAACGGCTGCGCGAAAAGCTGGACGACTTGGAGGAGTTCAAGATCATCACAGTCAGAGGCCTCGGATACAAAGCGGAAAAACTGATATGAAAGCGAAAAACTGATATGAAAGAAGGAAAAAAAAGCAATCATAAAAAAGGATATCTCTTTAAATCCATCTACGCAAAATTCACGTTGATTTTCCTTGGAATCTGGTGGTTCATGAATTCGCTGACGTTTGGCGTTGTTATGCGGATCATGTCAAACAGCGCCTCCGCCTGGCTTCCGGTTGACACGTCAGGACTTTACGATGAAATCAGAAAAATCAGGAGATCGACGGAACTGACGTTTTTAATCAGCGCGGTGGTTGGAACGATTATCATTCTGATTGCGGTCCGAAGCATTGTAAAACCGATCAAAAAAATTTCAAAGGCATCGAAAGAAGTGGCGAAAGGCAATTTCGACATCGAGATCAAGGCGGACAGCGCCGATGAGATCGGACAGCTGGTCGATGATTTCAATGTGATGACAAAAGAGCTCCGGACCATTGATTTTCTCCGAAAAGAGTTTGTTTCGAATGTCTCCCATGAATTCAAAACGCCGATTACGTCCATCAAAGGATATGCCAATCTGATCAGCGAAGGAACGTTGTCGAAGGACCAGATGAAAGAATACAGCAGTATCATCGTAAGCGAAAGTGAACGGCTGTCGCTGCTGTCCTCCAACCTGCTGAAACTCTCCGAGCTTGATAACAAAGTGATCCGCGAACAGGCGACAGCCTTCTCCCTGGATGAACAGATAAGGAAGACCATTCTCCTTCTTGAAATGCAGTGGGGGAAGAAGGAAATCGAATTCGAAATCGAGCTTGAAGAGATAAAAATCAAGGGAAACGAACATTTATTGCAGGAAGTATGGCTGAACCTGATTCAAAACGCCATTAAATTCTCCAGCCAGAAAGGACGGATCCAAATTAATCTTTCAAAGGACAACAACAAGGCGAAAGTCATGATCCGCGATGAAGGAACCGGAATTCCGGAAGAGGAGAAGAGCCGGGTTTTCGAACGATTCTACAAAGGGGACAAATCACGGGCAGCGGACGGAAACGGTCTGGGACTTGTTATTGTAAAAAAAATCGTCGAACTGTCGAATGGAGCGATCCGTTTCGAAAGCGAATCTGGAAAAGGAACGACATTCTTTGTAGAATTGCCGGCATAGAAACCGCACGGTCCCATTGCTCATCCGATGCTCATCCGATGCTCGTCTGATGCTCGTCTGATGCTCGTCCGATGCTCATCCGATGCCATCTGATGAAAAGATTGAATCCAATCCATAAATAAAATATAATAGAATAAATCCTAAGTACTTTGCCAACCCATCAATCCTAACACATCAATTCTGATATGGGGGTATTCGCAGCATGAAATACGATGTTGTCATTGTCGGAGGCGGAATCGCCGGACTGACCGCCGCGGCGTTCCTGAGCAAAGAGGGGGCGAAAGTCGTTTTATGCGAAAAGGAATCCAAAGTCGGCGGCCTTGTGAACTCTTTCGACTACAAAGGATTCCTGTTCGATGGAGGAATCCGGGCGATCGAGAATTCCGGCATTGTCCTTCCGATGCTTGCACAATTAGGCTTGAAGGTTGATTTTTTGCAGAACGATGTATCGATCGGAATCGAAAACGAGGTGATCCGCATTGTTTCGAGGGACAGTCTGGCAGACTATCAGAAGCTGCTTTCCAACCAATTTCCGGAACAAAACACAGACATCGAATCCATCATCGGCGAAATCCGAAAAATGACCGATTATATGGATATCCTTCATGGGATCGACAATCCCGCTTTTCTGGATTTCAAAAAAAACAGGAAATATCTTTTCCATACTTTTTTGCCATGGCACCTGAAATATCTTAAGGCAATAAAAAAAATCGAAAACCTTCAAATTCCTGTCGACGATTATTTAAAAAGGTTCACAAAAAATCAGGCATTGATCGATATGATCCTGCAGCCTTTTCCCAAAAAAACATCCGCCTGTTTCGCGTTGAGCTGTTTCAGCCTTTACCTTGACTACAAATATCCAAAGGGCGGCACAGGCGATATAATAAAAACAATGGAAGATTACATTTTAAAAACCCATGGTGAAATCAAAAAAGGAACTTCGATCGCAACCATCCATCCGCAGGCGAAAATAGCCACGGACAAGGCCGGCAATGAGTATCATTATAGAAAACTGATCTGGACATCGGACATGAAGGCGTTCTATGAGAGTCTGGATTCGTCCTCTTTTCCGGATGAAAAAACAAGAAAGAGGATACAGGACAAAAAAGCGCTTCTTTCAGACAAAACCGGAGGAGATTCCATCCTTACCGTTTTTGTGACCCTTGATTCAGATAAAAGCTATTTCGAAAAAATATGCAGCGCCCATCTTTTCTATACGCCGGACAAAAAAGGTCTATCCATATATCCTCTGACGGATCTGGGCATCCCGTATCCGCCGAAGGAGACCATCATCAACTGGGTCAGGCGATATTATGAATTGACGACATATGAGATATCCTGTCCGGTCATGCGCGATGATGCTCTTGCGCCAGAAGGAAAAACCGGATTGATGATCAGTACGCGGATGGACTGTTCCCTGGTGAGACATATCTCCGAAACCGGATGGTATGACGAATTCAAGGACATCAGCCAGGAGTGCATCCTTACCGTTTTAAATTCGACGATTTTCCCCGGTATCGGGGATCATGTGATGGACTGCTTCGCCTCCACTCCTCTGACGATTGAGAAAATGACCGGAAATTCGGATGGAGCCATCACCGGATGGTCGTTCACCAACGACTCGGTTCCAACGGCAAACAACCTGAAAAAGATCGTCCGGGCGATTCAGACTCCGGTCCCGGATATCTATCAGGCGGGGCAATGGACCTTCAGTCCTTCCGGATTCCCGATTTCCATCCTGACTGCGAAATATGCGGCCGATCAGGTAATAAAAGAATTAAAAAAAGAATTTCTTATCTAAAATATTTTTGTCCTGCCGGAATCTCGCTGTATTAAAGTTCGAGCTCGCCTTCCCGGAATTTCGTGATGAAATTCATGCAAAAATCATCTCTTCCGAGAATCGCTTCACCGGCATACAGAAACGTCATCAGCTTCTTATCCAATGGATCCAGAATCGCGCCGTCCATCCCTGCTGTCATCATGGCAATCAGGAAAGCCTGATTGATGACTTTCCGCGCTGGAATACCAAAAGAGACATTGCTCAATCCACAGGCGATATGGACATCGGGGAACTCTTCCTTGACGGCACGGACGGTTTCAATTGCCATCACGCCGTAATGAGAGCCGGTTCCCACCGGTCTTATCATCGGATCAATAAAAATATCCTCCATCCGGACGCCTTCCCTTGTCAGATTCCGGATCAGGGTACGTGCGATACCAACCCGCTCCTGTACGGTTTCGGGCATTCCCCGGTCATCCATGCACAGGGCGACGATCCCGGTGCCATATTCCAGAATCAAGGGAAGAACAGAATCATACCGGGCTTTTTCGCCGGTAATGGAGTTGATGACAGGCTTGCCGTTCCGGTTTGCTTTCAGCCCGGCGCGGAGCGCCTTCGGATTCGGAGAGTCGATGGCTAAAGGCGCGGAGCATTCTTCCTGGATGGAATCGATCAGCCACTCCAGCGTTTCAAGCTCATTATCATAAAACATGCCCGCATTGACATCGAGATAGGCTGCGCCGGCTTCAACCTGAAGCCTGGCCAGATCCTGCACCGCCTTTTTATCCCGGGCTTCCATGGCGGGGCGGATGGATTTCAGCGTGCTGTTGATTTTTTCACCAATGATGATCATTGACATGCCTCCCAGTTTTTAAAAATTCTGTATACATGAAAAAGCACCGAAGAGGGCTTCCATGAATGAAAACAGATTCCACTCTCATTATATCTTAGGGCAAAAGGATATACAACGGAAAGAGTGCAGCGATGTAAAAAATTACAAAAATTTACAAAAAAATAGCAGAAGCATATTAATTATGACATTTCAGACGTTAATTATGTAAACCCGGTTGAAAAATAAAATGGGCATGATACCATGTTTTTAGAATGTATCAATCGGAAACAGACAAGATTCACGGGGGGATGCCAATTGGATGAAAAATACATGGATTCAAAAATGATCGAAAGGATCATCAGAGAAAAAATAAGGAAACAGCAGCTGGCCATAGAGCTGGAATCAGTAGATGAGAATGACCTGCTGGCCCTCATTGATGAACTGAACGGAGAACATCCGGAGGAACTTCCGAACACCGGAAAGGCATAGGGAAGAATCCGCCCTGATCCATGAACCGCCCAGATATAGTGGAGTGCGTTGAACACCGGAGGAATCTCCTTGCGGTTCGGCGTGCTCCTTTTGATTTTCATGGCAAAAATCATTTGTAAATGTGGATTGAATCATATAAAATGAAATCGAGAAATAGACTCTACGGAAGGAGGATTTATGTATAAAATCGCAATCTGTGATGACCATAGGTCAACAGTCGAATATGTAAGCTCCTTCATCAAGAAGGAGTTTGGCGATCAGCACAAAATTTTCGAATTTGTCACACCGAAAGAACTGGAACGATATGTCAATGTGGTATTAAAAGGCGATCTCGACATTCTTGTCATCGATGTCGACCTTGTCACGGACAACGGAATAAAAGTTACGGAGCGGCTTAAGAAGAGCTATCCCGGCATCCGGGTGATCTTTATCAGCGGACAGATCCGGTTCGTCGGGGATATTTTTGAACTGAAGCCGGTTTATTTCATCGAAAAGCCAATTGATGGAACCAAGCTGCTTTCCGCAATCCATCTGGCGATCCAGGACATCGAGGAAGGTGCCAGAGACACCATTTCCATTTTGAACAAAGGCGTTGTGCTGAATCTGGATTTGCGAAAAATCATGTATATCGAAAGCTGCCAGCGCACCGTCACAATCTATGAAGGAAAGAACAAGAGGGATGTCAACACGAAAATGGATGTGATCGAGAAGCTCCTGCCGGAGAAATTCTGCCGGTGCCACCAGAGCTTTATTGTGAATTTCGATTATGTCAGAGAATTGACAATGTTTAAATTCATCCTTTTTTCCGGAGCCAAAATTCCGGTCAGCCAATCGAAACACCGGGAAGTAAAGCATCTGTTCACGCGCTTTCTGGGGGAAAGCATATGAATATCGGTTTGCTGACCAATATGAACGACATGCTCCAGAGCCTGTTGTTTGTCGTTTTTGTGAATGGCATGCTGACTCCGAAAAAATCCAGGCTTTTCACATCGGCTGTATTTATCGCGATTGTTTCGGGCGCGTTTTTACTGACAACTCCTTTCAGAGTGAACTTCAAGCCGCTGATCATGCTCATCGTGATCGTCGCTTCGGTCTATCTGCTCTATAAGGATTTATTGCTAAGGAAAATAATCGTAGCAGGGGTATTGCTGCTTTTTGTCCTGCTTTCCGAAGGCATCGGGATTTTGCTGTTTATGTTCCTTTCCAATTTCAACTTCAGCCTTCTGGTGGATTACTCGATTCAGCGATTTATCGCATCTGTCCTGTTCAACATGGTGTTTGTATCCCTTTCGATGCTTGCCAATATCTTTATCAACAAGTTCCACAGCAGGATCAAGCGGTATCTGGTCGTTTTTTTAACCGGACTGCCGATTTCTTTTATCATTTTAGTTATGGCTCTTTTTTATAACAAGCTTGATAAAATAAACGAGGATATTCTGCTGCTGGCCACATTGGGGATGATGATCGCTGTTGTGACTGACATTGTCATTTTTGTTATTGTGAATACCCAGGAGACGATTAAAAACGAAGAAAAAAGCGTCGCTCTTATGAATAGTCTGCATGATTCGGAATACAAATATTACAAGCTGGCACTGGAAGAGGCACAAAAAGCGAAAAAGGTGAAACATGATGTGTTGAACCAGCTGCAAACCATCTACTCGCTTTTTTTAAGCGAAGACGCCAAGCAAAAAG
Source organism: uncultured Oscillospiraceae bacterium (assembly GCA_964549475.1). Taxonomy (GTDB): domain Bacteria; phylum Bacillota; class Clostridia; order Saccharofermentanales; family UBA5734; genus JBBQKF01. The sequence goes on along the minus strand of CAZJXH010000152.1, from coordinate 452 downwards.
CAGCCGGCGTGGAGATGGTCGAGTCCTTGAAGACCCGACTCGAGAATATCCGGGAAACGGTTTATTGCGAGAATCACATGGTGAATATCATTTTAACGCTAAAAATCCAGGAAGCCCGGGCGCTGGGGATTGATCCCGCTGTCTCGGCTTCAATACCGGAGGACATTCGAATTGAGAAAACGGACCTGTGCAGTATCTTCAGCAATATCCTGGATAATGCGATCGAATCCTGCAGCATTTTCGAAGGGCCAAGAAAAATGGAGATCAAGGCCGGGATGAAACTGAACTACCTGGTGATCAAAGTGACCAATTCGTGCAATGAAATCGAGAGAGAATCAGAGGAGGAGGCGGTATCTCTAAAAAAAGACAGAGAGAACCATGGCCTCGGACTTAAGATCATCGCAGACATTGTGAAAAAATACGATGGGGATTTCGACTATGAAAACAAGGAA
>CAZJXH010000151.1:0-9292 GCA_964549475.1 uncultured Oscillospiraceae bacterium | reverse complement strand
GGCCGAAGCTCCTTATCCTTATGTCGAAGCGTTTTTGAAGGTCATTGGTGAATTGAATGAACTCCGCCACTTTATTTCTCGGCACAACCACATCGCATTCATCCATTTCGGTGGTGGTGGCTTTGACAGCCTCCAGAAAGGCGCCTCTTGCAGACCAGACGGCCTCTTTTCTTTCTTCCGTATCAACGATCAGCACATCGAGCGCACCTTGAGCAATACAGATATGGGCAACCTTCTCATAGGCTTTTTCGATTTCTTCCGTGCTGTTGCCGTCAAAAGTCAACAAAAGATAGGCATCGGAGGAATGATCCGGGAATTTTTTCCCCAGGAATTCCTCGGCTGCCAGAATGACCTCTTTTTGCATGAATTCGATCGCAGTCGGAGCCGCTTTTGATTTGACGATTTTGGGAACCGTGCTGATCGCCATATCGAGGTCAGGAAAGGGAATCAGCAGAGAAATCGCTTTCTTGGGCAGCGGAATCAGCTTCAAAATGGCTTTTGTCACAATTCCCAAAGTGCCTTCTGAACCGCAGATCAGGTCCTTGATGCTGTAACCGGAAGAATTTTTAACGACTTTTCCTCCGATGTTCAGAACCTTTCCATTCGGCAGAACCACCTCGAGACCTCTGATGTAATCCCGTGTCACGCCATATTTGACCGCGCGCATTCCTCCTGCGTTTGTATTGATATTTCCTGCGATAGTAGCGGTTTTCTCGCCCGGGTCCGGGGGATAAAACAGATCAAATGCTTCTACATAAGCACTGATCTCCATGAGAAGCACACCGGGTTCGCAGGTCAAGGTCAGGTTTTCTTCGTCGATTTCGAGAATCTGGCTCATTTTTGACATGTCCAGCATAATGCCGCCGCAGATGGCGACGGATGCGCCGACCAGCCCTGTTCCGGACCCTCTTGCCACAACCGGAATCCTGTTTTCGTTGGCATAAGCCATGATTTTCGATACTTCTTCCGTGGAATGGACTTCCACCAGGACATCGGGCATTCTCCGGATGCCGCCCAGCTCATCATGGCTGAAATCATCGCTGATCGCATTTCCGGTATACACGCGATGATCGTCCAGAATGGATACAAGGAACGAAATATCCTGTGCGTCTATTATTTTATAATCCATAAAAATACCTCGATTCCAAATGTGTCCGGGAGGAAACTCCACACAAACCTTATTCTGCGCATGGAGTATTTCATCCCAACCCTATTCTGCGCAATGGGAAGCGCCAATGCTTTTTAAATTCTGAATCAGCCGGGGAACGATTTCATAAAGGTCTCCTACGATTCCATAATGGGCGATATTGAATATGGAAGCGTTCGGATCGTTATTAATGGCAAAGATTCGTTCTGAATGGTTCATTCCGGCTGCGAATTGAACCGATCCGGAAATGCCGATGGTGATGATGAGCTTCGGCTTGACTGTCCGGCCGGAAAGACCGATCTGATTCCTTGCATCGATCCAGCCTTTCTCGATCATAGGCCTTGTTCCGGCTATTCTGGCATGGAGCAGATCCGCCAGTTCATGGATCATAGCCATGTCTTTTTCTGATTTCAAGCCTCTGCCTGCCGCGAGGATGACCGGTGCGTCGGATATGTTTTCCTGGGTTTCTTTTTTAATGATTTTCAGTACTTCGATGGCGGAAGTCAATTTTGATTCCGGGATGTCGCAGACGGTAATTTTACCGGTTGTCTCACACATCCGTTCCGGCGCGTTCATGATCTTATACCGCACGGTCGATATCTGGGGTCTTGTATTCGGGCAGAGGATGCGAGCCATGATGTTTCCGCCGAAAGCCGGTCTGATCTGCACAAGATCGGTGTTTTCCTTCATTTCAAGCATGGTGCAGTCCGCAGTCAGGCCGGTCCGGAATCTTGCGGCGACCCTCGGTGCGAGGGACCTGCCGACCGTAGTGGCTCCGACCAGAAGGGAGGAGGGTTTCACCCGATGGATAAAGTCCTCAAATACGGCGGTATAAGGTTCGATTCGGAAATCCTTCAACTTTTCGCAATCGTATACAAAAATTTCGTCGGCTCCATAATGAAGCAGCTCTTCGGCCTTTCCTCCTATATTGTGGCCGATAAACAGGCAATAAACCGGGAAATGAACCACCGCGGCAAGTTCTCTCGCTTTCCCGATCAACTCCATCGTGACCGGATGGATCTCTCCTTCGACATGATCCACGTACACCCCGATCCCGTTCCACGCTGACTTGTCAATTTTGGCAGACGGAGTCTCAATAATTGCCATGATGCCGGGGGGCCCTTTTTTCACACAGATTTTGCACATCTTGCAGCCGGCCGTTATACGGACCCGGCCATCCCGGAATTCAATCGCGCCGAAAGGACAGATTTTAATCAATTCTTCGATATCCGATGGAGTTGCTTTTTCCTGATTGCAGATCAGCTTGATCATAAGACACCATCCTTTCTAAATGAATTTCAACTCTCGCAGTTTTGCTGCGATCTGCGAACTGAGTTCAGCAGGGCCGCCTGTCCAGGATTCCCTGTCCTGATTGACGGATGGGGGGAATATCTTTTCTACCTGCGTCGGGGACCCGTTCAGCCCGTATTTATTTTCGTCCGGATCATCAAAATCGTCCAGCGTGATCAACCGGATTTCCTTGTCTTTTGTGGATAATTGCTTGATAAAGGAGGGAAGCCTCGGCTGGAAAATATCCTTCTCGAACCTTAGAAGGCAGGGAAGCTGGATTTCAGCCACTTCGATGGTATCGGGCATGTCCATTTCAACAACCATCGACCGATTCTTGATTTCAATGATTCGAAGCACATTGGTTATGTGTGGGATCTGGAGATATTCGGCCATTTCCGGACCGACCTGGGCGGTATCCCCGTCCGTTGTCTGCTTGCCGCACAAGATCAGGTCGAATCCGCCCATTTTTCTCACTCCCTGAGAAAGGGTACGAGACGTCGCCAGCACATCGGAACCGGCAAATTTTCGATCCGTCACCAGCACTCCTTCGTCCGCGCCCATCATGAAGGCTTCCCGGATGACTTCCTTTGCGTGGGGCGGTCCCATGGTAATCACTTTGACGGATCCGCTTTGCTGCTCTCGGATCCGCAATGCGGTTTCCAATGCATACAAATCATAAGGGTTCATTTTCGCGTCGGCGGCATCTCTTTTCAAAACGCCTGTGACGGGATCCACTTCCACTTTGGATGATCCCGGAACCTGCTTGATACATACGATGATTTCCATGGAACGACCTCCAGTTCCTATAATTAATAAAGGACGATCCCACTCTTTCGTAAAGTGGTCAGACCAGTATAGCTGCATCATATCATATTCATGCAATTATTTCAATGGCGAATCCGAGAAAAATCAGAAAAAGCTTGAAAAACTTGAAAGGAATAACAAATGGAACATGGGGACGGTTCTTGTGTTGCATTTTATTTTGTTTATGCAACACAAGAACCGTCCCCATATTCCACCCCATGTTCCATTCTGATTTGCAGAATATCTGGTATAATAGAATTCATGAAAAGCCTCCAGGAAGTTGGTGTGATTACGGTTGCCAGTGTATATTTTTCCTGTTTATTTCACATAAAAAAAATTCTGACTTCCCAATCTAAAGGTATTTTAAGAAACACTGAATGATATATTTATAATAGTAAAATACAATACAATAACATACCATACTATAGAATACGGCAATGTAAGGGGAATAACATGAATTACAAAATATTGGTAGCGGAGGATGATCCGGATATTGTTGCTTTGCTGCGATTATATCTTGAAAGCAGCGGTTTTGAGGTGTTTTCCGCTGAGAACGGAGAAGATGCACTGAAGGTGCTAGAAAAAACGTCCATTGATCTAGCGGTTCTTGATATTATGATGCCGAAAATGGATGGGTATGAGCTAACAAAACAGATTCGTCAAAGCAGTAATATTCCTATTATTATTCTCTCCGCAAAAAGCAAGGACAACGATAAAATACTGGGTCTCAATATCGGTGCGGATGCATATATGACAAAACCGTTCAATCCAATGGAGATTGTTGCACAGATCCAGGCAAATTTAAGAAGATTTTATCAGCTCGGCGGAACGGTTTCCCAACAGTCAGATTCTAATTTCCTCATCCTGGGGGATTTGTGTCTGGACATGGACCGGTTTGTTTTAACCAAAAAGCAAGAAGTCATATTCCTGACTCCGACGGAGTTGAAAATTCTCACAAAATTGATGAAATCGCCCGAAAGAGTGTATACTAAAGCGCAGCTATATGAATGTATCAACGGCGAGTTTTTTGATAATGATGACAATACCATGATGGTGCACATCTCGAATTTACGAGAGAAAATCGAAGAAGACCCCAAAAATCCAAAATATATTAAAACAATCAGGGGGCTTGGATATAAAATTGAAAATTCTTAATAAAAGATTCAGAAAAAAAAGCCTCTATATTATTTACTTAAAAAGCTTCTTGCTTTTTTCTGCTGTCGTTTTTGTAATTCTTCTCTTTCTTTATGAATTAATTTCCTATAAAAACGAGCAAATGTGGAATCCGACCTTGACTAATCTTTTAGAATACTCAACCGAGTTGTCGAGGGATGAATTTTCCAATATCCCGATCCATAAGTTTCAAAGCGGTTCATTCATGGTTTTAAATGAGAATTATAATGTGCTTTATCGAAACAATAGATTGATTGAAGAATCAATAACCGAAGAAGAACTGAACTGTATCGCAGAGTATGATTCAAACAACTATTTCACCGTATCCAGGTTTTCAAACACGACGGAAGAGCGGTATCTTGTTGCGGAAAAAAGTTATAGTGAAGATTCCATGGAAATTATAAAAAGATTCTGTATTCTTGATAAAGACTATCATATCCTATCCGGTTCATTGTTTCAAAATCAGAAATCATTGACAGAAAAAGAATTTAATTATCTGCTTGGAAACTATTCGGGAAAATACAGCATCAGCAAATATTCCTACACGAATGAAGCCGGAAAACCCCGTGTACTGGTATTCTTTTCACCCATCATGAGTATTGAGACTTATCGAAAGACAATCGATTCGATTTATAATATCTGGTGGCTCTTTATTCCGCTCTATATTCTGCTTTTGATTGTCGCTGTTGTTTTAATCAGCAAGCGAACCCGACAGTTCCTGATTCCGCTCAATAATGCGATTCTTGGATTCACTCATGGGAAAAAAGTCAGTGTGGCGGATTATAAAGGCCCCTATGAATTTCTCGAAATTGCAAGCAACTTTAATACATTAGTGGAACAACTGACAGAAAGCAAAGAAGAACGAAAACGAATGGACGATGAAAAGAAGCGAATGCTGACCGATATCTCACATGACCTAAGGACTCCCATTACCGTAATACAAGGCTATTCAAAAGCGATTTGCGACGGACTCGTTGCGGAAAAGGACAAAGATAAATACATTGAGACGATCTATCGCAAGGCATCCGCATTAACAGAACTGACGGAGACATTCTTTGAATACAGCAAGCTGGAGCATCCAATTTTCGAGATAGAGCCGGAGATCACCAATATTTGTGAATTTTGTCAGGAATATCTCGCAGAAAAATATCAGGAGATCGATCATGCGGGAATTCATTTAGCCGTAAATTTACCGGAAAGCGCTATTCTGTGTATGATTGATAAAAAAATATTTCGGCGGGTATTGGAAAACCTCCTTTGCAATACTTTGAAATACAATCCTGCAGGGACGACATTTTATTTTTCAATGACTGCGAAACAAAAACAGGTGTGTATTACGGTTGGAGATGATGGCGTTGGAATACCAGCTGCCATTTCACAAACCGTTTTTGAACCGTTTGTTGTCGGCGATTCTGCAAGAGGAGGGACCAATCAAGGGACAGGGCTTGGAATGGCTATTGTTAAAAAGATTGTTACAGCACACAATGGGACGATTCGCCTTGTACTGCCGCCTCATGCGCATTACAGCACAGAGTTTGAAATCAACCTTCCGATAAAAACCGCAGACAGAATATAGGAGCTCTTTTCTTTACATATCTTAAGGTAAGATGAAGATAGAATTTAGGCGAATTCTATACAATAACAATGCGAAGAATGATGATTTGATTTTGAATCCAGAAGAGAGGATCAGCCTTAAAAATGAGAAATGTATTGGAATACCTCGAATCGACGGCAAAAAGCTTCAACGAAAAAATAGCTGCCCATGATGGGATTCATTCTTGCACCTATGATGAACTTATACAAGACGCACAACGAATCGGATCCTATCTTTCTAAAAAAACAAGACCGGGACAACCGGTTCCGATATTTATGGAAAAAGGAGTGGATACGCTGAAGGCATTCTTCGGTGCTGTCTATGCGGGCTGCTTTTATGTTTTGATTAATCCTTCCTTGCCAGCGTCAAGGATCGAGCAGATCCTTGATGTGCTGGATGTGGATACGATATTAACAGAGCCTTGTTATGACCTGTCTTCCCATCCTATACCACAGATTAAAACGATTTTGTATCTGGAGGATGCAAAAGACACTCCGGTATGTGCGGATCGCTTGCAGCAGATTCGCCGGGACTGCACAGACACGGATCCGCTGTATGCCATGTTTACCTCGGGCTCGACCGGTACGCCCAAGGGAGTAATCGTAAGCCATCGCTCTGTCATTGACTTTATGGACGTATTTACGGATTTGTTTCATATCACATCAGAGGATATTATCGGGAACCAGGCTCCTTTTGATTTTGATGTATCTGTAAAAGATATCTATTCGGCAATTAAAACAGGAGCGACCCTGGAAATCATTCCAAAAGCGCTGTTTTCCGCCCCCGTGCAATTGGCAGACTTTCTTTGCGAAAGAAATATTACAACAATGATCTGGGCCGTGTCTGCTCTATGTCTGATGACTACTTTCCACGTGCTGGATTACAAGGTGCCGGCTAAGGTGGACAAGGTTCTGTTCAGCGGGGAGTCCATGCCCGGCAAGCATTTAAAAACATGGATGGCGCATCTGCCGAATGCGGTTTTTGTGAATCTATACGGACCAACGGAGATTACCTGCAACTGTACCTACTATCAAATCAATTGTTTGCCGGATGACAAAAAAACATTGCCGATTGGAAAACCTTTTCCAAACGAGAAGGTGTTTTTGCTGGACGAGGAGAATCACGAAATTACAGATCCGGGTATTACAGGCGAGATTTGTGTTTCCGGCACGGCACTGTCTTTAGGGTATTACAACAACCCGGAAGAAACAGCAAAACGATTTATACAGAATCCGCTGAACACCCGCTATATGGAAACCATATACCGGACCGGAGACAGGGGTTATTACGACGAGAATGAAAACCTGTATTTTTCTGGAAGAAAGGATTTTCAGATTAAATACATGGGGCACCGGATTGAGTTGGAAGAGATTGAAGCGACGCTGTCGAAGATTAACAATATTGACAGAGCCTGCTGCGTATTCTATGAAGAAAAAAACAAACTGGCTGCTTTTTATGTTGGAGAAATAGACGCGAAGGAGATTCGCAGACAGCTTGCTGCCATTTTACCGGCATTCATGCTTCCCAGTATCTATATACCGTTGGAAAACATGCCATTGACAATTAATGGAAAAATGAATCGAAAAAAATTAAAAATGATGCTGGGGGATCGACCTTGATGACTATAAATGCTTTGAGTGATGCTGCTGTAAATTTCAGCACACCCGCCTATTTATTTGACCTTGATGAACTAAAGAGCCGTATTGCGTACCTGCGAAAGCATATTGGAAACAACGTCTCCCTTTGCTTTGCAATGAAAGCAAATCCGTTTATTATTGAAGCATTATGTAAAAATGTGGAACGGTTTGAGGTTTGTTCTCCGGGCGAATTCCGCATTTGCAAAAAAGCAGATATTCCCATGGAAAAGCTGGTCATATCCGGAGTATACAAGGAAGAGGCCGATGTGGACCGCATGTTGAAAAATTACAGTGCGATTGGGATTTATACCGTCGAATCCCTGGAACAGTTTATGCTGCTGAACAAATATACTGGCATATATAATCGTCCGATCCGTGTTCTTCTACGGCTGACAAGCGGGAATCAGTTTGGAATAGATGAAACCGGGATTCGAAAAATCATTGAACAAAGAAGCCTCTACCCCTATATAAAAATTGTCGGGATCCAATTTTTCTCCGGCACTCAGAAAAGCTCCATCAAAAGGCTTGCGCGCGAACTTCTGGATCTGGACGATTTTATTCTGTCCCTGTCAGAAGATTATGGATATCAGGCGGAAGAAATGGAGTTTGGGCCGGGGCTTCCGGTCTCTTATTTCCAGTCGGAAAAAAATGCTGATGAAGAACATTTTTTAAGTGAATTTTCAAGACTGTTATCGGACCTCCGCTTCAACGGGCATATCGTACTGGAGCTTGGCCGCTCGATTGCCGCAAGCTGCGGGTTTTATCTTACAAAGGTCGTGGATATGAAAACAAACAAGGGACAGAACTACTGTATTGTTGACGGCGGTATCCATCAAATCTGTTATTACGGGCAGACAATGGCAATGAAAGTACCCTATTATCAGCACCTTCCCAGCAGAGATGCGATAGATCCGATTTCTTGGAATGTATGCGGATCGTTATGCACGATTCATGATATTCTTGTCAAACAGCTGCCCCTTGCGGATTTAAAAAAGGGCGATGTACTCGTCTTTGAAAATACAGGGGCTTATTCTGTGATGGAGGGAATTGCGCTGTTTTTAAGCAGAAATCTTCCAACAGTTTACCTTTATTCTCAAAAGAACGGCTTTTTATGTGCAAGAGAGGGACATCCCACCGATACAATCAACTCAGCTCAACTTTCAAATATTAGAAATGAGGAAAAAGAATGGACAAATTATTAGAGATTTTGAATGATATTCAACCGGATGTGGATTATGGAACCTGTGAGAATTTAATTGACGGACATGTTATGGATTCGCTGTCCATTCTGTCTCTGGTTTCGGAAATGGAGGACGAATTTGACATTGTGATTCCAACGGTTGAAATCATCCCCTATAATTTTAATTCTGCAAAAAACCTGTGGAACATGATCCTTCGTTTGCAGGGAGCCGAGTAAAATGACTTATACAGCACCGATTTTCTTCTGCTTGTTTTTACCTGCCGTGATGCTGTTTTACAATCTTATGCCGCAAAAGCACAGAGGAAAGGTGCTCTTGGCGGCAAGCTATCTGTTTTTCATGCTGATCAGCAGAAAACTGATCTTTTATCTGATCCTTTCTACCTTTTCAATTCATCATTTTGCTCTTTGGATCTCTACCATTAAAAATGAATGGGAAAGAGACAGCA
>CAZJXH010000150.1:1282-9369 GCA_964549475.1 uncultured Oscillospiraceae bacterium | reverse complement strand
GGAAGCGTTGTAACGTCCACTAGTGGCGCGTGGTTCATCAACACCAGCGGCAATCCGGGGCTGGCCACAGCTGGAAGTGGGGACGTTCTCACCGGCATTCTCACCGCGCTTCTTGCCCAAGGCTTGCCAGCGCTCGAAGCACTGCTTGGTGCAGTGCATCTGCACGGTGCCGCTGCCGACCGTCTCGTCGCACAAGGCTGCGGCCCGGTCGGATTGACAGCGGGTGAATTAATCAACAGTGCCCGTTTTCGCCTTAACCAGTGGATTTCCGGCTCCACCTCATGAATTCTGCTCGGCGCGCGGAGCGGTCAGTGCCTGAAAAAGCATCAGGATGATCCCCGCCGTCGCCCCCCAGATGAAGTAGTCCTGATAAGGCATGGCGTGGTAATGCCGTAACTTTCCGCGATAGTGCAAGGAATGCTGCTGATGGTTGGCGGGATCCATCAAGAAAGAAAGTGGCACTTCAAAAACCTCCGCATTATCTTTCGTTGCTGAGGAAATCATCCAAAAAATCGGAAATATTCCAATTAAAACCCAAATACAAGTAAGGAGGATGACAATTACTTTTGATAATTTGATTTTTTTCATGTATTTCACTCCTCGTAAGATTTAACAAATATGATTTGAACGTTATAATTCAAGATTTTTAGTCGTTTCAGTTTTTTGAGCGTTTTATATTCAGCTGTAACCATACTATAATAATAGTAACTAAAAAAATGAATGCCGCCATTGCACTTGCCATGCCAAAATTATAATCAGCAAATGCAAGGTTATAAACTTTTATAGCGAGAGTTGTGGTAGAACCAGCGGGTCCGCCACCTGTCATCATATAGGGTCCATCAAACAGTTGAAGTGCAGTGGAGAGTGATAATACAAACTGGATGCCGATAATCTCTTTTATATTTGGCAATGTGATTCGAAACACTCTTTGAAAAAAATTAGCACCATCCAGCGATGCCGCTTCATACATTTCTTGAGAAATTCCTTGAATGGCGGCCAGATAAATAATCACCATACAGGCACCACCAATCAGTCCTGGCAGTGTCAGTGCGAGCTTTGCGGTAGAAACGCTATTAAGCCATTGCAGGGATGGCAGTCCTACCCCATTTAAAATTTGATTTGCCAGTCCATATTCAGGGTTGTATATCCATTTCCAAAGAATAATGCCAGATACCCCCGGAACCACCATTGGAATCAAGTATAGAACTCGTAATACATTCTGAAAGCGACCATGTATCTCATTTAACAGGACGGCTTGTACAATGGGGACCCAAAAGGAAAACAGCATGCTCATTCCCCAAATAACAACTGTATTGACAAGCGCCCCAGTAAAAAAACTGGAGTTAAACATTTGCAGATAGTTATCCAGCCCTACGAATAAGCCAGGAGGATTAAGAATATCCCAATGAAAGAACCCCATATACAAAGAGCGAAACAAGGGATAATATTTAAAGATAATAATTCCGAAAAGCGAAGGGAAAAGAAACAGCCAAGGCAGGCTCCATGCCCTCAATTTGCTTAAACTGACATGCATTTTTCTATTTATCATATCAAGTACCTTTCCTTTCTGCGCTTTCGTGTGGAAACGCACATATCAGTAAAATGAATGTGTAAATTTGTATTCAAAAGAACCTTCCATTCTCATTCAGGTATCAGTTAATTTTCGTATATGTAAAACTAATATCTAATGACAGATTATCATAATATAGAGACCCGTTTTTATTCGTTATAAAATAAGCAAAGTCCCCCTTCTTAACAGCCATTGTGATTTTATTATTCAGTTTCGTTTTTCCTGTCAGTGTTACGTAATTCCCCTCCTGTGGCAGCATAATCCTGTTATTATGCAATATAGAAAAATTGGTTCCATCCTCGTCATTTTTTTCACCTAAGCGTTGTGTGCTGTATGTGATAACAACCGTACCATCAACCGGGAATCTGAAGCCTAAAGCGGCATCTGTTGAGAAACCACTATGAAAATTATCTATCCCAATTCCAAGATAAGAGCCACTACCATTCCATCTCATATTCGTGTAATCATACTCTAGTGGTACAAAAGCAGCCCCTAAACGTTCATAGTAATAAAAACCGTTATCCCCATTGATATCACTAAAGTGATCGGAATATTTGATCGGCTGGTTTTCTTGTGGAGTCAATACTTTCGGTAATTCATCTCCAGGCTTGCCACTCGTAGTAAACTGTTTAACTTCTGATTCTATATGATTTCCTGCCAAATCTACAGCGACAACTTTATAATAGTAGGTGGTTGCAGCTTTCAGCCCGCTTTTCATTTCTATGGTATGGGTCGTTAAATATCCTGTATTAGTCGTATAACTAAGATTTGGCTTCGATTCTCCATATAATAATGTTATTTTAGCAGGTTTATTGGTATCCAATCCAATTGTTACACCGCGGAAAGTGATCTTTTCAATGGAAAGAGAAGAAATATCAAGTTTTTTAGTATCTGACTTATCTTTTCGAATGATGATGAATTTATCTGTTTTAAACTTCCCAAAATCGGTCATAGTATTACGGGCATTGGCATATGTGTACACCGAACAATCAACATAATCAACTCGATTTCCATTTTTCAAACAGCTGTATTGGAGAAAGCCGATCGATTTGTTTTCTGCCGCATAACCATTGATATCAAGTATATATGTATGTTCATTCAGTGTTACTTGCCAGTTGGATTCAGAAAAGTTAAGATAAATTTCCAGTCCATTGGAATACTGGATATGTAGCTTTGCCTTTTTAAAGTTATAGTCTTTTAAAATTGCTTCCTCAAGGCTCATCGATTTATTATCATCGTAGTACAGGATGTTTTCAACGCTGACATTAGTGTCAAGATATTGGCTTTGAATGGCTTGAAACATATAGTAAGTATTAACGTAATTTTCATCTGTAACATCTGCCAGCATATTGTTAAACAATCCTGTGTGACCATATGCAAGTGCCATTGTATTATATTTGTCAAAATCAAATACTTTCGCACTGGAAACATCGGTAGAAAAACGATTATGATAACCCATCCCCTGATTCGCCATAAGTGGACGTATATATTTAAGCTCATAGTCAGGCATTATCCGGGCATTATCGCCATCTACAATTTGTCGCTCCACTGCTTCTACAAACCCTGCATAAGCAGTGGAATATGCTTCTGTGTTACTGTCATAGCCCTCTGAAGCTACCGAAGAGCGATGGATTTTCTTTAAATTTTGAAAGAAAGCAATTGTTTCTTCCACGGCCTGGGCAAGCGAACGAGAAGTTTTCGATTTTGCATCTAGTGTGATTAAGTTAAGATAATTAGGGGACCATGCAGCACTAACATCCACAAATACGCCATTCGTTTTATAATTTTCTTTTATTTTAGTTGATTCCAAATTCGAGTAATAGATCATATCAGAAGGTTTTATAGCCCAGCTTGAAAGACCTGTTCCAGTTGTCCATCCAACCTTGTATTTTCCTTCTGAATCCTGTACTAACCGGTTTTCAACACCTGCTTCTTTCCAATATTGATTCGTATCACTTGGCTGCATGAACCAATAATCTTCGTGCAGCGCTGTTTTCCATTTATAACCGTTTTTCAATTTGTTAATTAAAGCAATCATTTCCTCTTGATTGCCGTATATAGAAGAAACAGGATAATGTGCAGGTAGTGATATATCATAGCCATCACGCTGCCAGACATGATCTATATAATATATTTTATCCATCGAATATGATTCAGCAAGACGGCTATAAAGGGCATAACGCTGGCTTATCAGATTAACTGAACTGTAAGTTGTTCCGCCCCATTCTTCAAATATCACTCGATCGGTTAATTCATCGCGATATTGCGATTTTTTTGCACTTGTCAAATATACGCAATCCAGCATACTGTCACTTACGGTCACATACAATCTTTCACGCAGTGTATTGACTGTTCCTTCAGAATTGCTTTCATATCTGGTAATAATACCAGTCTGCGCTTCTTCGCTATCCTTATATGCGAAATTCGAGGGAGATTTCGTTGTACCATTCGATAGTACTTTATCAATATATGAAGTTAAAAAATAATGATCGTTCACTACAATAACAGGTACATCTTCTGCATAAACCATAGAAACTGCACGTGCGTTCTTGATTCCCGTAGATGTCCCTGCTGTAAAAGCAGTATATCCGTTTTTATAATTGGTATTATTACTGGATGCCTCCAGAATCAGGCTTTTATTTTTAATGGTGACAAAATATTCTTTTGAAGTAGTAATTCCTTCAAATGTATCGGTATAAATGAGATGTACCCCGTTTTTATCCATTGAATGTGAAAATTCCACTGTAGCAGCATTTGCAAATGCTTTGGGTGTCATGATTTTGTAGGTAGATGACCGATATTGCGCACCGCCATCAGCAATTGCATGTATTTTCGGATTATCATTCAGCACTGCGTCAACTGCAATCAATCCTTTTTTTACAGAATCGGAGGTTGTATCAATTATATATTTTATTTCTGTTGAACCGGACTGGTAGCTAAATTGATATGTGCCTGTTGCAGCATTATAACAAAGTGAATTGGTTCCAGCTATGTCTGCACCGATTGGTTCCAAATCCAGTACTCGATCCGCAAAGAAACAGCTGCTTGGTTTTTCAATTATAATCGTAGTATTATTGCTGCGATCATCACCAGATAAACTATCTTCTGATACATTGGAGGATGTAATTAGAAATGATTTTGAACGATCCGAGTCACCTGATGTATTATAACATGCAGAAAGGAATGCTATGCAAAAAGCACAAAATATCAATGTCGTCATTTTAATCTTTTTTGAACCTGCCATCGTTTACCTCCTTTTAGCGTTACCTTGCAGCTATTTTTTTATTTTTGCGTTATATGGATCTGCTATATCATTAACTGCATCTTTCTGAGCAGTAGAAAGCAGAGCATCAAGATTCGCATTTTTATCGATCAATACCGATTCTACAACCTGATTCACATAAGGCCGGAAACTTTCTACTAGTGCCGTTTCCTCACGCGAGCTGCTGCGTGCTTTTTCAAAAACATTGATCCATGTTTGATTGAAATGGATATAATCCGCTGGATCAATATCATCATAGAAGGAAAAGACAGGGTTACGCGATCCATAGGATTCCAGCGTCTGATAATAGTCGATCATCGCTTCCTTGCTGGACATAAATTTAATATACTCAAAAGCCGCAGCTTTTTCATCTTCAGAAGCCTGTGAATTAATAAACCAATAAGCACCACCGTTTGCAGTCACTTTTTTTCCGCTGGGACCTGTCGGCAAAGTTGCAAGTCCGAGATTTTCATCGTCCATCCCCATAGAAATCATTGTTTCATAGAATTGCGATGAATAAATAATTTGTGCGCATTTTCCGGAAGCAAAGTCGCGCTGAAGCGTATTGACAGTCACTGAAAAGTCTGGTTGAAGCACATTGTAGACCCAGCGCAAATCATAATAGTATTTTAGAGCTGTTTTAACTGCACTGTCTGTATAATGTACTGAAACAGTCCCATCTTGATTAAAATTGGTCAACTCTCCACCTGCCTGCCAAACAAAGGTTTGGAACCACCAATCGGCCGTTGAATTGCCTATGAGAGCTAATCCATATTGAGATTTATCCGATTTTGTCAACTTGACTGCGTTTTGTCTTAACTCATCCCAAGTTGCAGGAGGGGTATCCGGATTTATTCCTGCTGCACGATAAAGAGATTTATTATAGGCTAGACACATCACCGAGAGATATTCCGGTACACCATAGACTTTACTATTCCAAGTTGCTCCTTTTAATGCACTTTTTGATATGCTTTTATAATCCTCCCACGTCGCCAGATATTTATCCAGCGGTTCTGCAAAACCATTAGCAATCCAAAGAGGCATTACTGAAAAATGTCCGGCTTGATAAACATCGGGTGCTGTCCCTGCTGCAATGGCGGTTGTAAAAGCAACACGATCCCCTGCTGCATCCCCTGCCTGTGTTGGTGTAATAATACGGGTGAATTTAATTTCTGGATATTTTTCCGAGAAAAGTTTTTGTCTTGTTCGGATCCATTCCCCCTTTGCCGTTGCTTCTGTATTTTCATCCCATACCAAAAGATTGACTGCTTTACGTTGATAATTATTTGTTACAGTTTTGGAACTGTCTGCTTCCGATGTTTCAGACAAAACATTGCCGATACTTGAAGAGTTATTTGGATACGATATGGTGTTTTTTTTGCAGCCGGCAAATGCTAAAGAAATCAATGCCATCAATAAAAATGAAATTATTAGTCTTTTATGCTTTTCCATGTTTTTCACCTTTCCCTTTCAATAAATCAGATATAAATCGGGGCTTTTTTCTTTTTATTAAGACAATACAGCCTATGATAAGAGCGCTGGACACTAACAATACGCTTATCCAGATTATTGAGAGGTTTCCTTTCCCATTTTGATTTTCCTCCTCAGGTTTCCCTGTAATTTTAGAGTCTGTTGAAGTACTATCATTGTTGGGATCTATTGAAGTACTTTCACTGTTGGAATCTGTTGGAGTACTTTCAATTGCATTAAGTTGTTCTGCTGATTCCGGAATTAATATTTCTCCTTTCGCAGGCGTCTGCGCCCCTTCAGGTGGAGTATCATAAAGTTTTAAATATTCTGCTGTTACAAAAAAAGTAACATGATCATAAAGATAATTCTCGTTTTTATTCAAATAGAAAAATATTTGTTCATTCTTGCCCAGAAACAATGTTATTTGAGTCATAACCATCCCGTCTGTAAACGAAATAATCCGATGTCGTGCTTCTTCTGGCCAGATCTTATTATCCATCGTATTTCTTAATATTTTTGTGATGATGCCATCTGAACGTTCATTCTCAACGCGGGTTGTTATCGTAAAACGAATCTTGGTATGAACTGGTGCAGTATATACAATCGCTGTATCATAATCATCCGCTGTTCCACCAGGCGAACCATTTGCAAAGAATGATGCATAACTGTTTTCATTCATTGTCCTTAATATGCGATATGAACCAGTTTTCGTATCAAAAGTCATCGGATAGCTCTTATTTGCCGCTGTTATGTACTTGTGACTCCAGCCGTTTAAACCATTGGTTTGACCGATACTGTTCTTTGATATTGAAACAGAACCTTCTTGTATCTGTTCGGATATTCTTGATGGATCTTTTTCATTGAGAATAGTACCAACCGTAGCCTCGCTCTGTGGGTTAATTTCAAGATAGGTTACCTTGATGCTAAAACCACATCCAGCGTCATAGGCATTTTGCCCATTGCTATCTACCCGTACATAAACCTTATCTCCAGAATTGAGAACCATCTCATCAAGAATAAAATGCTTTTCCCCATCCGATGGAAGAACAACAGTCTGATAAAGTAGCATTCGGTTCAGTTCATTCCGAGCAGCAGAGACAATAACGCCATTAGAATTCGCTTGCATATTAGCCAGATGAATATCAATTTTAACTTTCACCTTGGCAGGCGCCACAAAAACCGCTGCAACATCCCGACTATCCGCAGTACCAAAGGAATAATTGTTCTGGAAATATCCATAATAGTTTCCGGAACTGCTGTCATTGGTGACACGGTAAGCGCCTGTTGCAGCATCCCATACCATGTCGGAAATACTGCTGTCTGCAATCCCGATCGATTTGAATTCCCAATTATCCGGGTGTTCGACTGCATTTGCATGGGAATAGGTGAAGTCCCCTGCATGGGGCAAACTGGTATCAATCACAGTCCCCTCTGTTGCGGCATCACTTGGATTGATTTCGAGATAAGTCACCTTGACACTGAATCCATTCCCTGCGTCATACGCATTACTGCCGTTTTTATTCAGCCGGATAAAAACCTTATCTCCTGCTTCCAAAACAATATCGTTAAGAAGCAGATGCTTTTCCCCATCTGTTGGAGTGACAAGTGTATTCTCCAGAAGCATTCGGTTCAGTTCATTCCGAGCGGCAGAGACAATAACGCCATCAGAATTCGCTTGCATGGCTGAAAAATGAATATCAAACTGGACCTTCACCTTGACAGGTGCCACGAAAACCGCTGCAACATCCCGACTATCCGCAGTACCAAAGGAATAATTGTTCTGGA
>CAZJXH010000150.1:0-1182 GCA_964549475.1 uncultured Oscillospiraceae bacterium | reverse complement strand
TTTCCGGAACTGCTGTCATTGGTGACACGGTAAGCGCCTGTTGCAGCATCCCATATCATGTCAGAAATACTGTTGTCTGCAATTCCGATCGATTTGAATTCCCAATTATCCGGGTGCTCGACTGCATTTGCGTGGGAATAGGTGTAGGAGCCAACCATCGGGCTATCCCCGATAGCTGCATTGACAATCCAATTGTTAAAAATGCAGTTAGCTAAAATAAGGAAAGTGAGTAGTAATGTACAAATTCTTTTCATGATCTTTGATTGTTTCCACATCATTTTACATACCTCCTAAATACTATTTTGGGATATAAAGATAAATAAAGCAGATTGATAATCATTTATTAATTCAAAATCGAATTGTCTAGATAAGCTGTCCCCAGCTACAATACAAACCTCACCTTCCGGGAATCTAGAACATTGATATAGTCGTTCTGGCTGTGCAAATCGCATGGAAACCGTGTGGGTTCCTTTGCTTTTCTTCAGTCCGATGGCGGATAGTACAATTATTTCACGAGATTCTGAGCTCACTTCAATGATTTTCACACCGAGATTTTCATGATACAATGTATCTTTACTGTGATGAATCATCTGTGAATCAAGAAGAATATGGCGATAACTTTTATATAGTGATACAGCCTGTTTTAAGGTTTCTTTTTGTTGTAGAGAAAAGTTTTGTATATCGCCACTAATACACATTCGCCCAACCATTGAATTAATAAGGGTATAGGCAAACTCATCTTTGCTATAACCGGACTTTAGTGTACTCCAGCCTGCTGCTTGTGAGGGATGAATGACTCTGGTTACATTATAGCAAATCTCTCCTGTAAATCGATTGTCCTCTTGATCAGTAATAGAACAAATATCGACGCGGGAGAGTATTCCATAATCTAAACGCATACCACCAGATGAACAGCTTTCTAGTATAATATCAGGATGCCGTTTACGAAATCGATCCAATACCTTATATAGACCTCGAACATGTCGAATTAATCCCTCTCCGAGACTACTGGTATCATTATTACATCCAGGGGCAGAATCACTATTATAATCAATTTTTATATAGCGGAAGCCATAAGACACCAGTTGTTCTAAAACACCTTCTGCATAATCACGACCTTCTTCAGACCCAAAATAGAGGAATCGGCGCTCCGAACTTTGTACAAAACCGCCTCGTTTCTTC
>CAZJXH010000149.1:0-9506 GCA_964549475.1 uncultured Oscillospiraceae bacterium | reverse complement strand
CTAAAGAGTCTGGCCGGAAAAGCCGGCCTCCGATCCGCTTATTATACCGCCACCGGCTGGGGCGACGCGCCGTATATCGACAATGAAATGCTTCCGCTGTGGGGCGGATACGCCTATTGGCCCTGGCTGTACTGGGACAAGGATGCGAAATTCGACCATCCGCCGACCTATGGATATCTTTTTAAAGACCAGCACGATGAAACCGTGAAGGACGGCTTTGATAAAAAATATCCTTTCGCCTGCTGTGAAATGGGCGGCGGGATGCAGGCATGGTATCCGTACCGGTTCGTCGTGGAGCCGGAAAGCGTGGAAGCGATGAGCCTTGTCACCGTTGCGGGAGGCTGCAATTATCTCGGGTATTACATGTTCCATGGCGGATTGAATCCTGTCATCGATAATGTCACGATGAACGAACAACTCACCCCGCGCATTTCCTATGATTTCCAGGCGCCTCTGGGAGACTGCGGCCAACCCGGAGAATCTTACAAGCGAATCAAGCTGCTTCATTATTTTTACAAGGATTTCAACGAGGAATTGTGTACGATGAAAACCGTGATTCCCCCGGGTCAAAGCCGGATCGAGCCTTCCGACACGAAATCCCTGCGGTATGCCGCACGGTCCAACGGCCGGTCCGGCATCCTGTTTATCAACAATTTCCAGGACCATGTTCCCTGTGAAGACCATAAGGATGTGCAAATTGAAATTCTTACCGATTCCAGGACGGTTCGGTTTCCACACCGCAATACGATGACGGTCCCGAAAGGCATGGCCGGCGCATTCCTTTTTAATACCGTCTTGTCGGACCTTTTGCTGGAGGATTCCACCGCGTCCTATATCACAAAAATCGAGGTCCCGGAAGGGATCCCCACGTATTTCTTTTTCACCCATGAAGGGATGTCCGGTGAATTCTGTTTTGACGGGGTCCGGGAAATCGATTTTCTCGATGGCTGCCGTGCGTCATTTCCGGGCGAAAAGACATTCGTTGAGATCGGGGACGTCCCCGTCGCCAGTTTTATCCTCCGGAATAAAAATCGTCAGCCAATCCGCTTTGTCTGCCTGGATCGGGCGCAAAGCCTGGATTTCTGGAAAATCCGGATCGGACGGCAGGATTATGCCGTCATCACCCCGGTCAATGTATATTCCTCCGGCGATACGCTTTCTTTGGAAGTCATCGACCGGAACGCTTATGATATGCTTCTTTACCCGGACCCCCTTTTCAAAAACCCGCCGTGTCCGGGATCGACTGTCGAAAACGAATGGGAGATCAGCGGCGGCAGGCTTTCCGCGGCCGGTTCCGCCCATGGGATGGGATGTTACCATGTTGCATGCGATCTGCCCCGGATGGATTTTAAAGTACAGAAGATCTACGAGAACCGTGCGGAGATTGTGTTCGACCCCGGTCAGGCGGCAGGCCTTTCGGAGCTTTACCTGTATGTCGATTATATCGGAGACATCGGCTGGGCCTTTATCGACGGCCATCTGATCCATGACGATTTCAGCAACGGCACCACATGGAAAATCGCATTGAGCGAGCATATGGAACGGCTAAAGACGCACAATCTGTATCTGTATCTTTCCCCTTTGGCCGATGAAAACGCCAGTGTGAAAAGCGAAGGCGCCAGCACCCATGCGAAAATCAGTGTTTCCAAGGATCGGAAAGCCTGTTTCAAATCCATTCGTCTTGTCAGTGAAAAAACGCAGGAGATCGCCTTCTGCCCATAAACCCGAGATTCATAGAAATAGAAATGGAAGTAGAAATGAACCTAGAAATGAAGAATGAAAATGGTAATTGTAATAACAATAGCAATGGAATTCATATAGATAGAAATAAAAATAAAAAATAATTATAGCGGAAAAAAATTCTAAGAAATTGAAAAGAAGATCGAATTCATATCAAGGATGGAGTGAGACCGTTGAAAATCAACCCTATTGGACTGGACCGCGAAATGATCGAAGCGCTCGCCGAGCTGGAAGACCCTCTTGGAATCACATTGTCGGAAGATCGGGACAGCATGCTGGTCGTGACGACAAAATCCGCCGAGGAATTGAAACTGGTATGGAAAGACGGCACCGCAATCATCTGTTATCGGAAGAAAAGCGAGATTTTCCGGGCGCTCGGGCACTTGAAAGAATATTTGTCCGAAAACAGAAGGCAAGCGGATTTTAGCGGCAAAAAGGAGTTTATCATTACAGAGTCCGCTGCTTTTGACACGCTTTGCATGATGCCCGATTATTCCAGGAATGCGGTGAACAACCTTCCTACTGTTAAAAAGCTCATCCGCATTCTGGCGGTCATGGGGTATACCATGCTGATGACCTATACCGAAGATACCTATGAAGTGGATGGACAGCCCTATTTCGGCTATATGCGCGGCCGGCAAAGAGCGGGGGAAATCGCCGAAATCGACCGCTATGCCGCTTTGTTCGGAATCGAAGTCGTTCCCTGTATCCAGACACTGGCTCATTTGGGCACTTTGCTGAAATGGCCGGTATATCATGAGGTCCGTGATATCAACGATATTCTGCTCGTCGGCGAATCCAAAACCTACGAACTGCTGGATGCCATGATCGGTTCCGTCTCAACGATGTATCACAGCAGGAAGATCAATATCGGCATGGACGAAGCATTCGTTCTGGGTCGGGGCAGATATCTGGACAGAAATGGCAAAACCGCGACCTCCGAGATCATGATCCGGCATCTCGCCAAAGTGCTTGAAATCTGCAAAAAATATGGAATGCAGCCTTTGATGTGGAGCGATATGTTTTTCAGGAACAGCGACGGGAAAGCAAAAGATATAGCCGGAAATCTGGTAAAGGATGTCCCATTGATCCACTGGGACTATGTCAGCGACAAGGCCGAATATTATGAAGAAGCCTTTGCCCGGCATAAAGAGTTTACAGACCATGTCCTGTTTGCCGGCGGCGCCTGGAAATGGGAGGGATTCGCTCCGTTTAATCAGTACAGTCTTCTTGTCGGCCGGAGTGCTTTGGCGGCCTGTCACCATGCAAAAATCGAAGATGTCATCGTCACCGCATGGGGAGATAACGGAGGAGAAGCTTCCATCTTCTCTGTATTGCCAATCTACCAGCTTTTTGCCGAAAGCTGCTATGCGGACAATACAACCGACGAGCATCTCCGCATGCGTCTGAAAGCCTGCGCCAACGCAGAAATGAGTGATTTTATCGACCTGGATCTTCCCCATATTCCGCTAAACGGGGATCCTGGCGGCGGATACCGGACCAATCCCGCAAAATATATGCTATACCAGGATCCCTTATGCGGCCTGTATGACCGGCATGTTCTCGAGGACCAGTTTGCAGCGCATTACAAGGAAAGCATCGCTGTGCTGCAAGCCGGACGGGCCAGGAATCCCCGGTGGACTTATGTTTTTGATCTGATGATAGCCCTATGCGAAGTCCTTGAGCTGAAATGCGATATCGGAATCAAGCTTAAAAAAGCATACGATTGCAGCGATAAAGACGCGCTTCAAGCGCTTGTGCAAAGGTTATATCTGCTAAAAGCAAAAACCGATCAGTTCCGCAGGATCATCCGAATCCAGTGGCTTACCGAGAACAAGCCTTTCGGCCTTGATGTGCAGGACCTTCGCATCGGCGGTCTGATCGCACGGATCGACACCGCGATCTACCGGATCGAAGGCTTCCTGTCCGGCGAATTCGACCGGCTGGAAGAACTCGAACAGGAACGGCTGTATGCGGATTGCAGACCGGAAAATGCCGGCGGAAGCCCGCATACGCACTGCTGGTCGTGGCAGGAAATCGTAACTGCCGGCATTCTATGAAACATGGAGACGGTTCTTTTGCAATATGGGGACGGTTCTTGTGTTGCATAAACAAAAGAAAATGCAACACAAGAACCGTCCCCATATTGCAAAAGAACCGTCCTTATGAACCATCGTCATTTTTGCCTCTCCAGCATATCGGTTATTTTATTATGCGGCATCGGTCTGCTGAACAGGAATCCCTGAACCTCATCGCAGATGGAAGAGCCGGTGTATTCCAATTTCAGGTTCAGCAGGGATTCAAGCTGTGGTTGATTTTCCACCCCTTCCGCAATCACTTTTATATCCATGCTGTGTGCCATGGCGATGATTGCCGATACAATTGCCGCGTATTGAGTATCTTTTGTGATATTCTGAATGAAGCATTTATCGATTTTAATTGCATAGATGGAAAGATTCCGCAAGTAGATCAAGGAGGAATACCCCGTGCCAAAATCGTCGATCGCGACTTTGACTCCGAGGTTCTGCAATTCTGTCAGTATTTTCACGGTGTTTTCTAAATCATGCATTGCCGTACTTTCTGTAATCTCTAAAATCAGATATTCCGGAGCAAGTGCTGTTTCATTTAAAACTTCTTGAATCGTATCCGCAAGCTTTCGGGGTTGGAATTGATGCGCTGAAATGTTGACGGATAAATAGGTCGGTTGAAACCCTTCTCTTTGCCATGTTTTGATTTGAAAGCAGGCGGTCCGCAATACCCATTCTCCTATGTCGAGAATAAACCCGGTTTCTTCCGCAATCGGGATGAATTCCCCAGGCAGGATCATGCCGAATTCCGGATGATTCCAGCGGACCAAAGCTTCTACCCCGATAATTGTTTTCTTATAGATATCGAGAATCGGCTGATAGTAGAGCAGCAGTTCGTTATTGATGATTGCTTTTCGAAGCTGGTTCTCCATGGTCATCCTTTTTGTTATCGTTGCAAACATGGATGGATTGTATCGCTGATAATTGTTTTTGCCCAGGTCTTTTGCATAATACATCGCCAGATCGCTGCATTTGATCAGGACCTCGCTGTTTGTCCCATTGACGGGATAAACACTTATCCCGATGCTTGCTGTTATATTTATTTCATGGGACTCGATGACATAAGGTTCAGAAATGAATTTTGTCAATAGTTTTACTATTCTTTCATAGTCAGTCTCTTTTTCAAGAGAATCCAGCACGACGATGAACTCGTCGCCGCCAAACCGGGCAATGGTATCAATTCCACGAACCGATGCGGTAAGCCTGTTTGCGACTTCGATCAGGAGCAAATCTCCGATGCTGTGGCCGTAGACATCGTTTATTTCCTTAAACCGATCCAGATCAATCAGCATAACGCCTACATAATTATTGTAACGCTCTGCTCTGGCAATTGCATGGGTAAGGCGTTCATTCAGCAGCAGCCTGTTTGGCAGATCCGTCAATATATCGTGATGGGCCAAATGCTTTAGCCGCCCCTCCGCATCTTTCAGCCGGGTAATATCCCTGGATACTGCGACAAATCCGATGGGATGTCCATCACGGTCATTGCATGCTGAAGCAGAAAAAATAATAGGAATCCTGGTGTTGTTCCTGGAAACGAAAAAAGTCTCTTTATTCCGGATCGGTCCGGACTCCAGAAATTCCACGATATTTGAAATTTCGGATTTCATGTTCCTTGGGAAAAGCATTTGCAGCGGTTTCCCGATCAATTCTGTGCTATCATATCCCAGCAGTCTTGTAGTTTCCGGGTTCACATTAATCATCAAGCCTTCAAGGTCTGCCAGAATCACTGAATCGACGATGGTATCCAGGATGTTTTCGGCCGCAATGGACGGAGTCAGTATCATCAGCCGGTATTTGATAATCGCATACAGGATTCCGAAAATCCAGACCACCAGGCCGATAACGGTAATGTCCGGCATATTTGTTTTAAAATTTTTTGAAAGAAAAATGAATCCGAAACATAATAAAAAAGAAATGATGGCAGAAATCAATATGATCCGGGACTGGTTCCGTTCTCTTGCAACAGTGGACTTTTTAAGCATTAAATAGCACAATGATATGTTGATCATGCCGGAAAGCATGATAAAAACAATAAATATCCAAAACCATGCCGATCCGGTCCGGGCAACCACGGTCCACCCGAATGGGCCATGGTTGAAATCCCCGATGTACAGGTTCCCTTTGAATGCCTGATATATAAAAACCGCAGAAGGCAGATACAGAACCGCGTAAATCCATTTTTTCTTCAGAAGGGCTTCCTTTTTTGTAAATACCAGGAAAAAATGAACGGAAAGGCTTGCGAATGCACAGTATCCGATGGAGCCGATCTCGCTCCATATCGCACAGCCCTGCTTATCCGGGGAGCTGATCAGCATAACCAGCGTAAAAGCCCATAGTGCTAAAGACAAATTGAGCAAAGAAAAAACCGCGTTCAGTACCGCTTTCCGATCCAGATATAAGACATAGATCCCAAGCGAAAGATAGAGGATGCACGAAAATATCAATAAATGTGAAAATAAGATCATATTTCCTCCTGATTGATACATTGGCAGCAGCATTCCTGTATGAAATGAAATAAAAGAACCGTCTCCATGTCCCTCTTGTGATAATTCTACTGCTTAGTAGTATAATTAACAAGAAGTATTTGACATCCAAACGTCCAATATGATATTATTTGCTCATCTCTTTGCACTGCAACGATCTACAGTACAAACTGAGCAGGCGATGAACTCCTGTCGAGTTCATGGGGCTGGGCCTTCACGGCAGCAGGTATAATGAATCCTGTGGGACAGTAACATGTTCCACAGGATTTTTTTATTCTTTGGATACAGGAACAGAATCGTGCATGGTAACGAGGTATCGATCCATTGCCCTTTGGCAGTGGCGGTATCTTTTTTATTGGGAATTTTTATCGGTGAATCGTAAACAAAAGAATATGGAAAGAAAGCAAGGGCATCCTTATGGCAAATGAACCGAACAGACAAAAAGACTCCGCTTTCATCGAGCTGAGAAAAGCGGTAAAAAAGTATGGCGAAGGCGACGCGCTCGTGTATGCGCTGAGCGAAGCAAATCTGGCGCTGCCGCAGGGAGAGATCTACGTGGTGCTCGGACCGTCCGGTTCAGGGAAAAGTACGCTGCTGAATATGGTGGGCGGCCTGGATACCCTTGACAGCGGAGAACTAACCATCGGCGGACGCAGGATCACCGGGCTGAATCAGAATGCACTGACCGAATACCGCCGGGCTGACATCGGTTTTGTATTTCAGTCGTATAACCTGATCCCCGATCTGACAGTAGCAGAAAACATTGAAGTGGTGTCCGACATCGCTTCCGACCCTCTTGAAATGGACGATCTTTTGTGCGCATTGGAAATTGGTCCTCTGCGCCACCGTTTCCCGCGCGAACTTTCCGGCGGCCAGCAGCAGCGCGTGGCCATCGCCCGGGCGATGGTCAAAAACCCGAAATTGCTTTTGTGTGATGAGCTGACCGGCGCACTCGACACCAATTCATCCCGTGAAGTATTGAAACTGATCGAACGAATGAACGAAACGTACAAGACCACCATCCTGATTATTACGCACAACATCGTGATTGCCGATATGGCCGACCGCATCATTCACGTGAAAGACGGAAAAATCACCTATTGTGAGAAAAATCCGCATAAAATAAAAGCAGAGGAGCTGGACATCTGATGAGACTGAATAAACGCTATACACGCAACCTTAAAAGCAATCTGTCTTTTTATCTTTCTGCTATTCTCCTTACGGCGATTTCGTCCTTTTTGCTGGTAAGCATGTATACCGCAGTCTTTATGATTGATAAGGGATTCTCTGATATCATGCGAGCCGGCAATGTGGAAGATGCGCAGTTTACCGTTCTTGCCCCCATCGATACAGAAGCCATCCATGCAATCGAGATGCAGTACAATGTCGAATTGGAACAAATCCATACGGTTGATATCGAAGAAAATGGCTATACCCTGCGCGTATTCGCTCCCACCGAAAAAATCAACCGCTATCAGATGCTGGAGGGCACAGACATCTCCAAAGACAATGAGATCCTGCTAACCCGTGATTTCGCTCTTGCACATGACATTTCCACCGAGGACAAGTTTGCAATAAACGGCGATTCCTACATTGTCGCAGGATTTGCCGTACGGCCGGACTACTTGTATGCACAAAAAGATACCAAGGACTTTTACCTCGACAAAGCCATTTTCGGCCAGGTGACGATGACAAAATCGGCATTTGAGAAATTGGCGCATACACAATCGTATTATGCCATTGTGTATCATGAAAACAACAGCGTCGAAGTGCGGCGCGATCTCAACTTGCATTACGGCTTGTTCCGCTACATGTCCGCTGCGTCGAACAGCCGCATCGACATCGTGCGCAATTTCGCACAGGAATACGGCATCATGCTCGCTGCGGTCATTCCGTTATTCTTCGCCATGATCACGGTGATTGTCGCCGTCGTCCTGGGTCGGATGGTGAAACGCGAGCAAAAACAAATCGGCACGCTGGTGGCGCTGG
The DNA here is from genome assembly GCA_964549475.1 of uncultured Oscillospiraceae bacterium. Taxonomy (GTDB): domain Bacteria; phylum Bacillota; class Clostridia; order Saccharofermentanales; family UBA5734; genus JBBQKF01. The sequence goes on along the minus strand of CAZJXH010000149.1, from coordinate 1,204 downwards.
GATACCGAAAGCGGGAACTGGCACGGCATTACGCGGTTTATGCGGCGATTCCGGGAATTGTCGGGAGCATTGCCGGAATTGTACTTGCTGTCTTGTTTCTCAACCCCGTCTGTCTTCTGTTTGCCACCGATTATGAGCAAATCAATTACGACATCAAATTATATTGGGCCTCTGTCATCATTGCACTGGTCGTGCCGGTTCTCCTGTACGTCTTCACCGCTGTATTCTCCGTACGCCGTTTACTGCGTAAAAACACCGTACTTCTGCTTTCCGGAGGCAATAACGCGGGCAGACAGAAAGGCCGCCGCTATTTGGCGGAAAGCAAGCTGTCCTTTGGCACAAAGTTTCGTCTGCGTGCGTTGTTTGCCAACAAGTCCCGCACGTTCGTTGTCATCATGGGCATGTTTGTCGGCACATTTCTCTGTGCCTTCGGCCTGATCATGATCGACTCCTGCAATTATCTGATTGACAAAGGCCTTGATACCGCCGGAACGTATGAATATCAATATTTTCTAAATACGGTGAAAACCGGAACGCCGGATTCCGGGGAGCCGGAATTATGTTTTAATTTCGAAGTGTCCGGAGTTGAAAAGCTGTTCACGGTATGCGGAATCGTCGAGAATCCCAGATATCTGGCACTCTCTTCGAAATCAGGGGATGCGTTCCAGTATGGCCGGTACTACCTGACTTCGAACGCAGCAGCACTTTATGGCATCAAAGCAGGAGACGATTTCACATTTATCAACCCTTTCACCGTAAAATCGCATACCGTAAAAATCACGGACATCCTGAATGACAACACACAGTGCATTCTATATACCAGCATGGCAAACGTATCGGAATTGCTGGGGCTTCCGGAAACCGGCTACAATGTCGTTTTATCGGATCAGAAAATCAATCTTGACGCGGATACCCTGGCATATACCAATTCAAAGGACAATATGAAAAAGCAGCTTCAGTATTCCATTGATCTCATTCTGATCTTCGTATACATGATGCTGGTCTTTGGTGCTGTGCTATGTGTCATTACGGTGTATCTCACCGTCAATATGTTTGTAGAAGAAAACAGGCGCAGCATCTCCATGCTGAAAGTACTGGGTTATCGAAAACGCGAAATCAGCCATTTGGTTCTGGATTTGAATCACATTCTTGTCCCTGTCAGCTTTGTGCTGAGTATCTGGGCATGCATTCAGCTATGTCGGAA
>CAZJXH010000148.1:0-9528 GCA_964549475.1 uncultured Oscillospiraceae bacterium | reverse complement strand
CAACGGGAGATTGAAATTCCTTTCTCATCGGAGGATTTTAGTGCATTAATTGCAAGCGTCAGTTCGGGGGCATCTGGCAATTTACTTTTCAAATGCTGAGCTAAGCAATCCGTAGGAACCACATCAAATCCTGCGCCGGGTAACAACATTATTTTCGCAGTCTGTGCTTGTGCATCCATGCGGGTTAAATTTTCTATAACGTCTACTTCACCAGTAATATCCATATAATGTGTTTGCGGATAAAGTAGAGAAATCATTATTCTTCAGTCCAATTACAGTATTGTATGGCAATAATGCGTCTGGGAAATCTACTATGCTGAATATTATGGCAAATAAGCTGCAGATTGAAGGACAAGAGTATGCCACCTGCAATCAGTATGGAATTAAGCATTATTTCACAAAATTCGTAGATGAATGCAGTTATACTTTAGGAGAAGATGAAGACGGCAGGCAGATTGGCAGACTTCCTCGCAGAAGCAGGTATGTTAAAAGCGAAGATATTTTATATGAAATAAAGAAAATACAACAGGAACAAATTCTAGGGGATGGGTATATATATGAACACATTAGGCGAGGGATGAATAAGGAACAAATAGAACAATTGAAAAACTCCGATAAGATGAGAAAACAAATAGAATTTTTAAAATTTGCACAGGAAAAGTATTCGAATGGAGAGACTGCTTTACAAATGCTGGATGACTATATTGAATCGGATGCGCTTTATTTGTTGGATGAGCCGGAGGTATCCTTGTCACCGGCTAATCAAACATTGTTAGCTGCGAAGATAAACGAAGTGACAAGGCTTTTAGGATGCCAATTTATTATTTCTACGCATTCACCATTTATACTGGGGACACTGAATGCAAAAATCTACAATCTTGATTCAAGAGAATTAAAGGTGACAAAATGGGCAGATCTTGAGAATGTGAGGTATTTCTACGATTTTTTTGAGAGGCATAAGAAAGAGTTTGAATAATAAATTCCGCATGTGATCTACCACCCAGGAGGTATCAGAGGCGTACGGCATCTTTTTTAGCCTTCCAATGCATACAGAAAGCATTGTAAGGATAGAACGAGCGAAACGTTTACAAATAGAGGATTACACGAAATTATAACATGACATAGTATTGTCAGCTATTGCGATATATTTCATGCGGAGGTGATATAATGTCAGCAAACCGATTATTTCAAATGGTAAATATTTTGCTGGAAAGAAAAACTGTGACCGCTACAGAATTATCCCGTAAATTCGAGGTCTCAGTACGAACAATTTATCGTGATATTGATACATTAAGCTCGGCTGGTATCCCTATTTATACTACACAGGGTAAGGGCGGCGGCATTTCCTTGCTGGAAAATTATATTTTAGATAAATCTTTACTCTCTGCAACAGAGCAAGATCTTATTTTGGCGGCATTAAAAAATACTTCAGCAGCCTCAAATGAGTTTGATGATTTGCTTTTGAAGTTAAGCGCCTTATTTAAAAAAACGGATACGAATTGGATGGAAGTAGACCTATCCCGTTGGGGAAATAAAGAACATGACAGAGAAAAGTTTAATGTATTGAGAGATGCCATTATTAAAAAATACATTTTAACCTTTTTTTATATAAGCTCATATGGAGAGAAAACGGCCAGAACCGTTAAGCCTGCAAAACTAGTTTTCAAATCAAAGGCCTGGTATTTGCAAGCATTTTGCCTTAACAAGAAGTCTTTTCGAACATTTAAAATTAATCGTATGAGCAATATTATGATCACCGATGAACACTTTGAAGATACACTTGAACCCCCTACGATAGAGGACACTACCCAAATTGATCAATACCCTTTGTTAAAGCTGAAATTTAATAAAGCAATAGCATATCGTGTTTACGATGAATTTGATGAAAGTGATAGCTCTTTGGATAATAATGGTAATATAATTGTATCAATCCGAATGCCGGAAGATATGTGGCTTTATGGCTTTTTGCTATCGTTTGGTTCATCTCTTCAAGTGCTAGAGCCTGCTCATATCAAGTATCACCTTGCTGAAGAAGCCGAAAAAATATTTAATGCGAATAAGGAAACGTGACAGAAGGTGACATGGTGGAGATAGAATATATATCAGCTAAAATAATCATATAACTATGACATTGGGTGTCAAGTTATATATGTTATTATGAAAAAGCAATAAGGATAAACCCTTTGCCACTCAACGGAAGGAGGTTGACTCATGGAAGAAAAATATTGTCAATGTTGCGGTATGCCAATGGGTAAAACGGATGAAATGTATGGAGCAGAAGCGGACGGTAGCAAAAGCAAGGATTATTGTAAATACTGTTATGAAAACGGTAAATTCACCTTTAATGGTTCTATGGAAGAAATGATTGAAGTGTGTGTTCCTGGCGTGGTGTCGGCAAACTCGGATATGACCGAAGATGAAGCGCGAAACATGATGAGGGAATGGTTTCCAACTTTCAAACGCTGGAAGGAATAAGACAGATAGCTTGTGGTGCGGGTATGTTACCTGTGCCATAAGCTGTATAATTCAAGAGGGTAAAATATGGGGTTTATCACTATAACAAATCGAAACCTATTGTATATCAAATGGGGTTACACTCCATTTAATTCGAGTGGATACGCTCGAAAAGGCAAAATCTATGCCGTGCGTGTTCAATAATTGGGCGGTGTTCTATGATGGAAAGTTTGAAACGGTACATTTACTGAACGAGGGATACCTTAAAAAAATGCTTGAACGATTTAAAAATCGCATTTGATCCCGTGAAAGAGAAAGGAATTAGAACATAATACATCTTTCTCCAAGGGACAACCAGCTACCTACGACATCATTATCACCGCCACAAGGCACATAGAGACTGTAGTGTTGCTACAGTCTCATTAGAAGAAACTAAAGCTTCTTCACATTGAAATGATAATTCTGATGACGAAATGCGGTTCTGATGACAAAAAACAAACTTTACCCACAAGATATTGTGGTTTTGGAGCAAGAAATAGGCGAAAATCGGGCTAAAAAAGTGCATTTTTCGGCTCGATTTTTCGGGGCGTTTTATAGATGACATAGGATTTCGGTGTTCATGCTTGAACTTTTAACCGGAAAATAGAATAATAAAGGATGAGTCACTTTACAAAACATCTATACAAACAGGAATTCATTGAGTTGATCAAATTTCTGGTAATTTATATAATGCAGAAGAAGCGTAGGAGGTGAACCATGCTAAAAATCGGAGAATTCTCCACTCTGACCGGAATAAGCATCCACATGCTGCGAAACTATGACAAGATCGGGCTGCTCAAGCCTGAACAAATAGACCATATGAACAATTACAGGTTTTACGGCGAAAGGCAGATTGTCCGTGCAAATCATATTCAGGTGCTAAAAAGCCTTGGCTTTGGTCTAAATGAAATATCCGAAATCCTGATGGACAGCACGACGGACAACAGAATCAGGACTTTTTTGGAGATTAAAATAAGAGAAAAAGAAGAAAGCCTTTCCATAACCGAAAGGCAGATCGCGCAGATACAGCAGGCGCTTAATGAACTAAATATGCAGAATGAATACACTATGTCTGTAAGCATTAAGCGACTTTCCTCACGAAGAGTTGTCAGCCTGCGTGACGCTATAAGGGAGTTTACCGAAGAAGGACTGTTGTGGGAACGCCTTGACATGTCATGCAGGGCAAATGGAATCAGGCTTGCGGATGTGCAATATTGTATGGCAATGACGCATAGTGTGGATTATGAAAATAAATCAATCGACACTGAGGTCTTCAGAGTTGTCGAGCAGGCTGGGCCGGACATTGTAGGACTGAGATTTTCGGAGATGCCTGAAACCGAAGCGGCCGTCGTGGCGTTTCAGGGCAAATACAGCCGGTTAGGCGATATCAATCGATACATTTATCATTGGATCATAGAAAATGGTTACAGGATATCAGGAAAGGCGTTCAATGTCTATTATATATCTCCGGAAAATGAACCAAACCCGGAGAACTTTGTCACCGAAATCTGCTACCCTATTAAAAATAGTTCTTGACACTCGCACAATGCGAGGGTATATGCTCCTACTATAAGAAATAAGTTTTATGACAGGAGATTTCGATTTATGCGTGAGGAATTAATTAAACTAAAGCACCATATGGATGACTACGAGTGCATGTGGAACGGAATAGAGGATTTATATATCCGAGATACCGGAGAGAAACTTCCGCCGAGCTTCTTTTTCAGCCTCTCCTCATTCGGCTCGTTCTGCTACATGAAAACGCCGAAGTCGGACCTGAAACGGATGGTTGCAATTGGGGACGGGCGAACGAGACAGATGTATGAATTTCTTTCTCCCATTGCAGGATTTAAATACAAGCATTACGAGTATAAAACATTTGAACAGGCAATCAAAAAGGCTAAGGCGGAAATTGATGCCGGGTATCCGCTTGTTTTGGGAGCTTTGGATATGTACTACCTGCCGTACTATTCAAAACTGTATCATGGAGAACATATTCCCTTTCATTATGTTTTAATGGTTGGTTACAACGATGATGCGCAATGCATAGATCTTCTTGACTGTGGGCGCGAAGGGGTGGAGACGCTTTCCTACGATGAGCTGCGTTACGCTTGGAGTTGCAGTTATCCGGGACTATCAAAGCCGAACACTGTCTGCACGGTCAGAATGAACACCACGAAGAATAAATACCTAATCGCAAAGGAAGCGCTTCTCAAAAAAAGCAAGGTGTTTTTGAACCCGCCAGTGGGCTTTGTCGGCAGGAAGGGGTTTGAAAAATTCATTCACGAGTTGCCCAAGCTGAAAAGCGAGCTCACGAAAGAAGAATACGATAAGATACTCGTCAATATGGTAATGTTTTTCGGCACAGTACCAACTGTTCCGAACGCCTTAAGGGGAATCAAGGAGCCGGACGAGGTGAGCTTTGGCGGTGGCTTTGATAAAATGAGCCGTGTTCTCCTTGATCTGGGAAAAGAATGTGGAAATGAGGCGTGGCTTGAGGCATCCGGTCGTTTTGAAGAAGGAGCCGCAATCATTTCTGAAATCACAAATGTTATCGTGGCTTATCTCACAGAGAAAAACGACAAGACGGAGGAACTGCCGGGACTGTTCACAAATGCAATGGAGATCATGACGAATGGGTTTGTTCTTTTGGGAAGATAACCTTCCCAACAAAATCCCAATGATAATAAATAAACTTTGAGGTAAGAGTATGGCTTTTGATTTTAAGAAAGAGTACAAAGAATTTTATATGTCCAAGAACACACCGGAAATAGTAACTATTCCGGTCGCAAACTATATCGCTGTAAGAGGAAAAGGAAACCCAAATCAGGAAGGCGGTATATATCAGCAAGCTGTCAGCATTCTTTATGCGATTGCCTATATAATTAAAATGAGCGATAAGGGTTCACATAAGATAGACGGCTTTTTTGAATATGTAGTGCCTCCGTTGGAAGGCTTTTGGTGGCAGGATAATGTTAAGGGCGTTGACTATGGAAACAAGGACTCGTTTAACTGGAATTCAGTTATTCGTCTGCCGGACTTTGTGGCAAAAAATGATTTCGATTGGGCAGTAGTAGAAGCGACCAAAAAGAAAAAGCTGGATTGCTCTTCAGCGGAGTTCCTAACAGTCGATGAAGGTTTATGTGTGCAAATCATGCACATAGGTCCGTTTGATGATGAACCTGCCACCGTTGCCATCATGGACAAGTATTTGAACGAAAACGGATATATAAATGATATAACAGATGTCCGTTTGCACCACGAAATCTATCATTCGGATGCCCGCAAAGTCGAGCCCTCAAAATGGAAAACGGTCATACGTCATCCGATAAAAAGGCTTAATGCATCTGAATATTATGAGCACAGCCGGAAGCTGACTAATTCCAATTTGCTTAACTAAATATAACTATGCTTGCTCTTTTGCTGATGTAAAAAAGATGAGTGATTCGATATGCGGTTCTGAGGACAAAAAGTAGACTTTCACAAGTGGTGAGAGAAATTTATGTAATTATGAGGTTAATATGATTAGAAAATTCGAAACGAAAGATCTATTGGAAGTTATGGAATTATGGCTTTCTATTAATATACAGGCTCATGATTTTATATCCAGAGACTATTGGGTGGGCAATTTTGATATGGTTAAGGGTATACTTCCCGATGCAGAAATATATGTCTATGAGCGAGGAGATAAAATCAAGGCTTTTGTAGGAATCGATAAAGAATATATAGCTGGAATATTTGTATCCGATGAAATGCAATCAAAAGGCATCGGGAAACAATTACTTGAAAAAGCAAAGGCGCTTCATTCCAAACTTAGTTTAACGGTTTATCAAAAGAATATAAGAGCAGTTAATTTTTATCAACAAGAACAATTTATAATTAAACAAGAACAAATTGATGAAAATACAGGTGAAATAGAAAATCTTATGGAATGGAGTAAATAAACATACCCTTTATTATGAAATAAGAAAATCCAGAGGCGATGAGATAAAAAATCTTAATGCCTCTGTTTTCATATAAACCCAAAATACAATTAATTAAATCTTCCACCGGGCAAAACAGCCAAGAGGTTGATGTGAGGAAAGTGGATCGTTTTCATGGCTCCAGTCAAATATGAACAGGATAGTTCTTGATAAACCTTGACATGCATTGTCATGCTTATTATGATATATTTATCGAAAGAAGGTGGTATTTTGCAGGAAAGTCGTCTGTTTAAAATCATGTACTATTTATTAGATAAAGGGCGGGCTACCGCACCGGAGCTGGCTGAAAAATTAGAAGTATCTGTGCGTACTATATATCGTGATATTGACAGGATCAGTAGTGCAGGCATACCAATTTACATTACCACGGGTAGAAATGGCGGTATACAGCTTATTGATGGTTATGTACTTGACAGAACCATGCTGTCGGAAAAAGAAAAACAGGAGATTTTAATAAGTTTACAGACCCTTAGTGCTACGCAATATCCTAATGCAGACGATATTTTATCAAAGTTGAGAGCTTTGTTTGGGTCAATTAATCAAAACTGGATTGAAGTAGATTTTTCGCGTTGGGGCAGTACTGTGGAATGTGAAAAACAGTTGTTTCAACTACTCAAAAATTCTATTCTGGAAAAAATACATATTACATTTGAATACTTTAACTCCGATGGTAAAAATATGCATAGAAAGGTAGAGCCGATCAATTGCTCTACAAAGATAAAGCATGGTATCTGTATGCTTTTTGCTTGCTGAGTAACCATTGGCGGCTGTTTCGTATCTCCCGTATAAAAAATTGTGCTGCAACTGATACACATTTTGAAGCAATTAGAAAAGAAAATCCGGGCGGATGGGTGCTGCCAGAAAATATGGGCATTCTCATCGATATAGAACTTTTGTTTCCCCGTGAGGTTGGATACAGGTTGTATGACATCCTGGATGAAACTTGCATTACTCAGGAGCAGGATCAATTAAGGGTGATATTGATCTTGCCGGAAAACGAATGGCTCTACGATTTTATTATGTCTTTTGGCGACAAGGTGATGGTAGTCAATCCGATAAGTCTAAAAAATAAAATTGTAGAACGATATAAACTCGCCTTAGCGCATTATGGAGAGGAGTCCTGGATATGAATATAAAAAATGAATTAGAAAAAACTGTTGCAGCTCCGGGGAAAAATATCCGGCTATATGATTTAGAAATTGATGTAGATGCCATCCATGCTGTTATGATTAACGAGGTAGTTCCCGCCGATCCGCAGCAGGATTTTTACAGTGGTACGTCTGCAGACTATATGAAAACTACTATTCCTTTATTCCACAGAGCAAGGCTTCCGGTAAGCTCAATGGATGAGATATTGTCAATGGGCATCTATATCACAAACGCTGTGAAAATCCCCAAGGCAGAATATGCTGTGGGAAAAAGCAGTATTGAGGAAAGTCTGCCTTTTTTAGAAAAAGAACTTGAGCTGTTTCCCAATTTAAAAGTAATTATGCTTATGGGTGATGTAGCAAAAAAAGCCTTTAACATGATTACCAAAAAAACTGTAAAGAAAAACATTGTCCCTGCCATTTCTACCTATAAATTACGAAACAGCGAAATCTACTACGGTGATATTAGGGTCATGCCCTCTTACATCATGACCGGAGGAAATATACTGATAGAAAAATCTAAATTTGAAATGGCTGCCGAGGACATCTCGGTAATGGCGAATTTGGTAAAATAATATATTTTGCTCATTCTTTTTGAAAACCATGACACAGGTTGTCAGGATTTTTCCTTTATAGTAAGCGCAAGGACAAATACAAAAATGTACTTATGTGGAGGAAAAATGGAGCAGAAATTATTTGCCAGAAACTTTATTTATCTAATAGGCGGTCAAGCAGTTTCCATGCTTGGAACGGCTATTCTGAAATTTACAATTTCGTTGTATATACTCGATTTAACCGGTTCTGCGGCAACATTTGGCTTGATTACAGCAATCAGCTACATCCCCCCTATATTTTTGTCTCCTTTAGGCGGAATATTAGCGGATAGAAGAAACAAGCGGGATTTAATGATTCTGCTCGATTTTAGTTATTCGGTCATTGCAATCGGTATCGGGCTGATATTTGACGTGTCATGTCGCTATATTTTACAATGGCAAGTTGTGCGTTACCGATTGGTATGAGTCTGTATGGAATTGTGTTTGATTACTTTTCGGGCAATTTATATTTGGTATTGCTTATTACCTCGTTTATGATTATGGCTGTGGGGTTTGTGGGTAAAAGAGTATATTCCAAATTTGATAAAAAATCTGAGACAATAAAAATTAAGGAAGAAATATAAGCTGAATGTTCATTTTGGGAAATAGGATGATATATTGTAGTAAAGTTGGAAAGATGCTTTGTGCGTTATATGTAAAAGAAAACTGTGTCGGTCTTATGATTATCTTTGGGAAAGCTGAGAGGATAAAATTTGATGCAAGCAGAGAAAATTATTCCAATGATGTACAGAAAATCCATGACGAAGCGAAAACTTATCATGACGAGAAATGAGTAATGTTTGAGCCGGTTGATACTTCCATATTAAACACTACTATTTCAGGGAATGCAGACTTTATCCATGCATTAGCTTTCGTATAGGGCAGCTATATCATGTATTCTGCGCTTCATTTCTGTGCGGATATGTAACGGCTCTAAACACTCGCATTTATCCCCAAAACTGAAAAGAATATTGTAGTAGTATTCGTTCTCTATGAAAGGAAAACTAACAATGCAATGCTCATCACCGTCTGGCGAAAAGTGTTCATAAGTGCAATAATCAAGTACCCTGTCCATGACAGATTTATGAATACGAATTTTGATTTTTGTTTGCATAGTTGCCAAAATATCAGTAAAATCTAACTGCGGTTTTTGATAATCTCGTGGCGTAAAAAATTCCTCTTGTATTTGTAGGTTTGATGTGCGGGATAGTTTAAATAAGCGAAAATCATTTCTTTTATGGCAATACCCTTGCCAATACCAATGACTACTTTTCAATACAAGCTGATACGGCTCGGCTGTTCGTGCGGTTT
>CAZJXH010000147.1:1585-9540 GCA_964549475.1 uncultured Oscillospiraceae bacterium | reverse complement strand
CAAAGGTCACTCATCCCATTTTCTCAGACACGCCGGACAGTTCCTGTCAGATCGAATTTTCAGGAAGTACATTCGGACTATATCATTATGTATCCGATCGTTGCGGGATTCTGGATATCCAAATTGATAATAACCCTGTCGAGTTTCTGGATTGTTATTATCCATGCAGCGGAGACTTTGTCTCTTTCTATAACCGATATGATCTTGTCCGGGGAAAGCATATTGTGACAATGAGAGTAAGCGATCGGAAGCACTCCGACAGCCTTGGGCACACGATCGGGATCGCAGGATTTTTATTGAATTAAATCCTGATTGAGAGAAATCGCATGGGAAGAATATCTCCATATATTTTCAGGTAGCCATACTGCTCGTCTTTGGTATACAGAAACCGGTCTGTTTCTATCCCGGTGTCCGTATCTGGATATAAAATCATTATTGTCTTCCCGATTTCAACCTCCGGGCTTAAGCGTAAAACAATATCCGTGATTGTATCCAAATGGGTATTTTGAATTCCGATCACCACTTCTTTATTATTTTCTGAAATCTGGCAGATGAGATGCAGATCCGGATATCCATTTGCCGTTGCCGTCAATGCTTTTTTCCCGACCCATGCACAGCATCGGGTGAATTGTTCCTGTCTTGCATAATTGTATAGCAATTGCATTCCTTTATCCGCTAAGAAGAAATCAAAGGCAAAAATGACGATTCTCTGGTTTTTCTTGTTTTCATAAAGGATGGCAGACGGCCATGTCTCTTTTCCGTTTCCATAAAATTCGCTGATGACTTTACTGTTTTTATGCGGCCTGATCAAGCTGTATGTCTCATTTCCGCCGGTTAAAAGCCAGATGATCTCTCCTCGGTGTTTCCCTGAGAAGTCCTTGTCCGTGAAATGTTCGAATCTGGGTTCCTTACAAATCTGAATGGATTCAATACCAACATCAAATCCTTTTTCAAATAATATCGTTGCGCCAACACTATCTAGAATAATACCGTTGTCCATCAGCGTATCAATCTGCGAGGTCTCTAGTGCGGCGAGTCCCTGGCCTGATGCAAGGGTCGGGCCATTGCCCTCCCTATTATCAATCGGGATACCCATCCTGGATAAGAAATAGAGCCCTGTCGGTTCATCCGGCCAGACTGATTTTCGGTTCATAAGCGGATCCGGCAGCCTCATTGCGCGGATGTTGTTCGGCTTCCATAGCGGATATACGCCGGAAGCGTGCAAGTCCTTGTGAAACACCTCTCTTATTGCGCGGTAATTGGTCTGATATGTTGCTGTGATATCAAAATATCCTGTTTCGTGTCCTGCACTGGCCGAGAACGGGACTGGGTAGGTTAATATGCCCGGAAAATGCAATGCCTGCAGAGATTGTTCATAGGAGTGCAGCATTTGCGCAGGGCAGAAATAGCGGGTATGTGGATAGGTATCGCCTTCCGCAAGCACTTCGATATTTTTTCGAAGAAGAGTTGTTAGCTGTAAATTTGTAAATTCAGTAATTCGTCCTATATGTGAAATCTTATTTTCTGAGCGATAAGGAGATCCAAAAGTCCTTACGAAAGGCTGTGTATCCCCTGCCAATGCCTCTGTCAATTCGACAATGTCAACTCCTTCACTGCTCCAATGAGTCATGGCAGTGGCAAGTCCGATTCTTGTCCCTGCATGGATGGAATGAACCGTCCGTTCTATTCGCTTGGCAAGCTGCATCAGCGAATCAGCGGCCATATCATACCACAGGGTTCTTTCTGCATTTGGTTCCGGCGAATAAACAATGGATACGATTTCAACCCGTGTATAATTGGTGTTGTTTTTTCGATTGAATTTTTCGATGTGCAATGGACAAAAACAGCCAATGGGCACATTGGGAAGATGATAATTCAATCGAAAGTCATCATCCAGCAAGATCAAAGGCGTACCGGTCGATGCAATAATGGTAAAAACTTTTTCCATATACTGTAAAAAATTTTCATCCAGTGGACAATTGCACCCCTCGGCCTCCATCCCCTCCGGCCCGGTCAACTGTTGAAAAGGGGACTTTGACGCAGCGATTCCACCGCCATGACCAATGGTCTCCCCGATCCAGAAGGCGGCTTCTATTCCTTTCTCTTCGAAAATTGCAGCTTTGTCCCGATATTCATCAGCCCATATCTGATATAACTCCAGGCTTGGAATATCGCAGCTTTCCTGATATGGATAAGCTTCTAATATTTCTTCAGACCCGTACTGTTTTTTTACAGCGACAGGAGTGCGGCAGATGTTATCCAAAGGGGTAAACAAGAACACCCTCTTCGCGTTGATCCGAAGGCATCCATCCAGATAGGTCTGCCAGTCATTCGGATTGCCTGGCATAAGTGGAATTGTCACGGAATAATGATATTGATTCTCTGATTTCATTGCGATTCCCCACCATTCTTTTCTATCAGCTCAACTTGAAAATCAGTTATTCGCCAATAATAGCAATCATAACAATCCTGCTTGAAAATTCAACAATCATTTCTTGTGAAAGGGACAATATTTGCCCTGCGCGCGACCTTGACATTCAAATCATATTGACCTAGAATTAAAATCAAAGGTGAATTTTGAATGGGAAATAAAAAGATGCAGACAAGTGAAGATGTGCCGGTGCTTGCCAGTGAAGATTTTTTCAGGCCCGGTGAAAGCGTCTTTATTCATATATCCAATGATTACCCTGATTTTGTCGGGGTGCTTCATAAGCATAAGTTCATCGAAATTGTCTATGTGATCTCCGGTGAAGCTACTCATGTAGTAGGAAATCATCAAGTGAAAGCGTCCAAAGGCGGCCTTTTCATTATTAATTATGATACTCCGCATGCTTTCTACGGCAATGAAAACGCCAAAGAACCCTTTATCAATTATGATTTGCTTTTCACCCCCGATTTTTTTGATTCATCCATGATCAATGCCAATAGCTTTGAAGCACTCGGGTCCTCTTTTCTTTTCTATTCCTTATTTCCGGAAAAGCAGCGGATCGGCCCTGACTTGCAGCTTTCCGGCAGCAGCTATAACATCTTCGGTGAATTGTTCAATAAGATTTATGTAGAATATAATAACAGAGAAAAAGGCTATATCAATATCATCCGGGCTTATGTCGTCGAGCTCATTATCAAAATGTTCCGCAAAATGGATAGTTTGTCAACGGATTCCATCTCAAACAAGCAAAAACAGATCATCAACACGACGTTGGAGTACTTGCGCAATAATTTCGGTACGCATGTCACGCTGGAGGATCTGGCGGCAAAAATCTTTTTAAGCAAGCATTATTTCGGCCGGTTATTCAAAAGTGTAACCGGCATGCCTGTAAGCGTATTGCTTCAGCAGATACGGATGGAAGAAGCTTGCAAGCTGCTTGCGACATCGGACCGGAAGATTACAGACATTGCCGAAAATTGCGGTTTCAATGACATCAAGTCTTTTTATAATGCATTTAAAAAGGCGAATGGGGTGACACCTGGCGACTATCGGAACAAATCGGCCATCGGATTGCCGGATGAATAGGTTTCAAACAATCGGCCGATACCTTGACGATTGTTTGCATCAAGGATCTGGACGGATTATAGCAGATCATCCGATCCATCTGTTCATTTTTTATTCCTGACCATGCTGATGATTCTACTTTTCGAGTATGTCCTTCGTTGAATTTCTCAAAAGCAGATATGGCTTAACCCATGTTTTTTGTGGTTTCTTTTTTTCTTCCATATTTTTTGAGGAGTCGGAATCGATTAGGCTCAGTAAAGCGTTCGTGATGTCTATTGATATACGGTCCATCTGGTGTGCAATGACCGTTATGCCTAAAAATTCAAGCCATTCACTGTCATCATATGCTATAAAGCTTATATCATCAGGAATCGATAGTTTCAACTGATTACACGCCTTTAATGCCTTAAGAGTCATAATGTTATTTGATGTGACAATCGCCGTTGCATTGCGCTCTACAATTGCACCCGCAATCAAGCTTGAAGCATCCATATTATACGGCAGGCTTATTATATTACGTTCATCAAGAGGAATTCCAGCTTCTTTAAATGCGCGTGCATAGCCCATGGTTTTCACCGGAGCTCGCATATTGATGTCATAATCCGTAATGATAATGTTTCTGTGTCCCTTCTTCAGTAAATGTGAAGTTGCCATATAGGCCCCTTCCTCATCATCAACCGTATAGGTATCGAAAAAGCTGTACATATCTCTTGCGAATTGCAGGACATTGATGTCGAAATCTTTCATTTTCTTAATAATATCTTCGTTGCTCCTTGAAACGGGCATATATATTATGCCACTGACTCTTAACGATATAAAATACTGCAATTGCTGCCGTTCTTTTTTTGCATCTTCGTTACTGAAAGCAAGCATAAGACGGTAGCCCCGTTCGTTTATAAGATGTTCGATATTTTCCGTTAATGAGGCAAAAAAGATATTGTTTGTGTCAGATAAAAGCAATCCGATGATACGGCTCTTATTATCCTTCAGGCTTTTTGCGGAGTAATTCGGAAAATAGCCCAGTTCATCCGCTATTGCAAGAATTTTTTTTCTTGTATCCGAATGAACATAACAATCGTCACGAAATGCACGACAGACAGTAGTGGGAGAAACCTTCGCAAGTCGTGCTACATCTGAGCTTGTAACCATAATTACTTCTTCCTTTATAATGTAGAATGTCCTTATTTTATCATAATCAGCAAACAAAAACAATCGCCGCTCCCCGTCAGCAGAGCAATCGCTTACGAAAAGAAACGTATATTCCGCATATCTTATTTATAATATTTTTCAATTGATATGTAACTATATAGTTCATTTCCACAAAAGCCGTCAACTGTTGCCGTGATAAAAATCGGATTTCCGTCAAAAGTCAATCCCTTGTCTATATTAAGCTTGCATTGAGAATCTTTGCCGTATGCTTTCAGCGTTATATCAAATTTAGTATTTTCATCAATATATTGTAAGGGTTTTGCTATTGCAAGCAATGTGTTTTCCCGGACAAATAATGGCAGCTTGTCCGCGGCAACAGTAAAATAGAGACTCTGACCCCCTGTGGTTTTTTCACCGGTATAAAAATCATACCAGTCCCCTTCTGGAAAATATATATTGCGTCCCTTATTATCGCCATTCTCAAAGATAACCGGAGCCGCAAGCAACCCCTCCCCAAGCATATATTCATCAAAAATGTCATACGTGTTTTTATCCTCGGGGAAATCCATGACAAGCGGACGAACAGGCGGAAGGCCGTTCAGTGAATATTCACTGAAGGCAGTATACAAATGTACGACAAGGCTCATCCTAAGTTCAAAAAGGCTTCTGACCTTATCCGTTAATTCCTCTTTGTTATCAAGCAGTTTTCCTGCAATATTTTTTTCTAAATCAAATTGTTTCCAAGGAGGCGACGGTATCATAAAGCAGTTCAGCAGGGCTTGCGGAGAGGCAATCACCGCAGCGATCCGCCGTAATAGCTCCTCCTCACTTTGCGCCTGTCTGACCTCCGGCGACCAGAGAAGGCCGCAAAAAGCCGCACTCCCCATCCCGCGGACAAAATCGGAATGATTGTATAGATCACTATATAAAACGTATGGATACGGGCTTGAGCATAGACCGGACTGTCTGACCTGCCCCATTGTACGCCTGTTTCTTTTTTGATAGGGTAAAAGCATTGTACGCTGATAAAGCAATCCGAACATGGAGTGCATCTGTTCTCCATCGGCACCACTCGGAAATTCGGTGTATTCAGGAAATCCCCAGTTGCTTAAATAATCTGAATTATCACATTCGTCAAGCTTAAAACCACTCACTCCGTCATCAATCAGCTTTTCCTGCATTTTCAAGAATATCCGAGTTCCGCTTTCTGTGGCAAAGTCGGGAATACAGCCGTCCCATACATAATTATTCCCTGAAAACGGCTTGATTTCATCGTAAATCGGGCAGCTTGAATGCACATAGGCCTGTTCCCACAAATTAAGCTTAAACCCTCTTTGAGACAGCTTATCCGCCATGCTCTCATGATTTGGAAATTTATTTTCATCCCATAAATAAGTAGACGAATAGGCATGCGTCTGCCAGCCTGGCTCGAGGCCGAAAACATCGCAAGGCAGTCTATCTTCTCGCAGGCCATTTGCCAGGTTCAGGATCTCGCTTTCTGTCGCCCTCATATATCCCCTGTACAGAATTCCAAGACCCCATATCGGGATTTTTGCTCCACCCCCGCAGAAAAGGTTGTAGCGGCATACCGCATCTTTCATACTGCAGCCGGAAAAAATATAAATATCAGCACCGCTCGCCGTGGGAATATCAATAATCATATTGCCGCTGCCTTCGTTTATCTGCCACCACATTTGCGGATTATCCGAAGATATAAAACCTGCAATGTCACGGTCTCCTCCAACTTTTTTTACATTTCCGCAGTAGAAGGTTGCATAGCGCGCGGTGTCAACCATTACGCCATAGCCCTTGCTTGTTACGTAAAACGGCACCGGAGCATGACTGTCACCGGTGTCTGCCGCAGGATCAGAATTTGTGCGCAGCATTTTCTTTTTTCCTGTCTGGCGGAAGGATTTCAGCTGCAATCCAAGTCCATAAACGTCTTCCCCACCATCGAGAGGAATTTCAAGCAAATAGCCTCTGGACGTTTTTTTTGATAGAATAGACTCCTTCGGAAATGGCATGGGATTGTCTTTCAGTGAATTAAGCTCCATATATTTCATTTCTGGCTTGAGGATTTTGACCGGAGTGATTTTCTCCGGTTCTCCTAACGTTATTTTATAAACACCGTTTGCAAGCTTATTCATTGTGCCTACCCCCATATGCTCTCCAGTGAATGAACATGGAGAGTGTTTACTTGCACATTTCCATTGGTCGAAAGCGTGAGTCTGTTATCTGAATATTCGGCATGGTGCTCGTTGCAAGCATAATATCTCCCATTGCCCACATATATCTCCGTTGTGCATTTATCCGAAATGATACGCATGCTCAGTAACGACTGGGTATTCTGCACTTCAATTACTGATTCCTTATATTTTACTACAAAGTCTTTCAAATCAATATCTATCTGCGCCCCGAAAAGCTTGATAGAAAAAGTGGTTGCGTCGATATTTTCAAAATCAAGGGTTATGTCATAGGCATTTCGCTCAAGAACATGTGAAAACATCTTGTCCTTGGAAATATTTATTTGGGTAAAAAGGATTGATTTCTTATACAACGTTGAAATTTCACTGATTGGATTCGCACATAAAAAATATCCCTCCTTATCCTTTTCAAGCGAGATTTCTATCGGGGTGCCTATCTGGCATTTAAAAGCTTCTCCCGGCATATAAACCGGATCCCAGGAAGCACAGACCCGTCGATCGTTATCCATGCCGGAGAAAGTCTGCGTTGCCCGACGTTGAAAACCAAAGTGCAGGGAACGAGCCTTTTGGCAGGGAACAAATTTCCCATTGATAAAGTCACCGACAAGGTATTTATGAGAAATGCTGCTGAAAATCCATTTACGCTCACCGTCCCCATTTATGACAGGCAGCGAATAGAAATCAGGGCACTCGATATCGTCAAGCTCGGTAATTTCTTGCAGCGGCTGCCAATCAAGAAGATTACCGGAAGAAAGAAGCATGAATCGATTATCTTCAAGATATAGAGCCATGATATATTTATTTATTTCGGGAGCAAAATTCACCTTTGGATCTCGATTTTCGTTTGCAATATGCTTGATAATCGGATTATTTTCGTATTTTACAAATTTTTGTCCGCCGTCAACAGAGTAGTAAAGACATTGAGTGTATAATTTTCCTTCTGAAAGCTTGGAATAATTACCGGCAGCAGTATAAAAAAGTAAAATCGGAGGATGGTCATCATTTCCAAGCCCGCTATCATTTTTGTAATCCACCCATGCACTCCCTGAGAATGCCAGTCCATGTTCATCGGGGAAAATCACACAATCAAGCTGTTTCCAAGGGAACAT
>CAZJXH010000147.1:0-1575 GCA_964549475.1 uncultured Oscillospiraceae bacterium | reverse complement strand
TTTCCGTTGATTGCGGAAAATACACCAGATCGAGCGCTTCAAAAGGGAACATGTCCGTCTTGGTGGCGTGCCCCAAGGGTATATTGACCCAGTCTTTCGCCTCTTCGTTATGTTGAAAAAAGAGATGGTATGTGCCATTGTAATAAAAGATGCCGTTGGGGTCGTTGAGCCAGCCATGCCGTGCAGTAAAGTGGACAAACGGCCGGTAAATTTCATTGTACCCATTTTCAGGAAGAATATCCGTCATTACAAATTCAAAATCCGTATGGGGCACAATACTGATTTCATAGTCTTTGCCTATGTATCTTTCCAAATTTATATAGGTAAAGTATTCCGGTGAAATGCTGTCAATCCGGCAGTCAATATCGTTTACAAGCTTTCCGAGCGAATAAAATGCTAGTTTTTTCAGCTCCGACTGGTTGTTTACCGGAAGCACCAAGTATTTTTTATCTATTTTAATCGTCATTGTGCAGGTCCTTTCAATTATATGTTTAATGAACTTCCTGAATATACCCATCGTGTTTTTTTAGAATTTGTAAAATTTCAGGAGTTCAACACAATCCAGCGGATTGTGTTGAACTTGTGTGTTTTAATCTATTTTGAAAGTGTAGGGGTGCCCCAAAAAGCATAGTCAAATGCGCTGTTGTCTCCGGAGTCCGTTATAAGTGTCAGAAGCACTGTTTTTCCTGCATATGCTGACATCGGGATACTGAAATTTTTAAGTGATGAGCCTGCGGAAACGTTTTGCGACCAGAGCTGTTTCCCGTCGACCGTTACAGAGAATTTCACTCCATCCGAAGCGCTTGAACCGCTTTTGAGTCCCACTGTGCCTTTAAAATTCACAGAAGGGCTTAATGGCAGTGTTACAACAAAGCTTATATAGCATTTTCCATCTGTGGGCGGATGTGCGAAAATGCCCTGTGTCAGCTCATCATTGACCTCTGCGATCTGCATTCTCGGAAGAAGCTCTTTGGTCGGTGTGCCTATTGAACCGCTATTATATACCCAGCTGCTCGTAAAATCCGCATAACACATATTTAAAGGAATCGATACAGAACCTTTGCCATACAGAAGATATACCATCTCACTGAGATAGGTGCTTATTTCATATGTATTGTCCCCTAATGATTTATAGCTTGTTTTGCCGTTGCTCGAAATGATTTTAGATACTGCGCTTGCTGCTTTAATCTTATAAGTGACCGGTGTATCATCCTTGGATTTCACCTGTACTACCTTGGGCTCGACAATGACGGACGAATCATTTGCAGTTGTTTTCCCCGGATGAGCTTCAACACGGATTGTCACTTTTTTCCCTTGAAAGCGGGCGATATCAAGAGCAATCGGGATCGGTGTCGCAGTCGTGACATGAATCTCTTTCGTAATCATATCACTCCGGGAATTGTCGCCTGCCTTCCAAATGAAGAATTTATAGGTTACCCCGTCACTAATCGCCGCATTGGCAGCAGATGCCATTTGAACGCTGGCTGAAAAAGTCGCATTGCCATAAGTGCCTATTTGCGTATCATATTCAGAATAGACATATCCAATATTCGTGTCTTCGCTCTTCCACGGCGG
>CAZJXH010000146.1:0-9541 GCA_964549475.1 uncultured Oscillospiraceae bacterium | reverse complement strand
GCTTCTAAGTGAAAGCGCACGTTTTGTACGAAAGAAACGAGGAGGTGCAGGTAAACAACCCCAAGGACCAGCCACATATCGGCAAATCGCTTATATCTTCCGGCTTTTGACCCCTTATCTGAAAAGATGTCCTCCGTTGCCGATTCTCCGACTTTTTTAAAATATTGCGCTCCTGTATGTCTGTTGCCTGCGACATGCTTCCATCCACTGTCCTCAAACAGCGTACAATAATCGATATAATCCGATTTTCTGCCAAACGTGCGGTAATCAATCCGAATGATGCTGTTCTCCGGCGCTCCTTCCCGAAAATCATATCCAAAGCCCACACTGAAAAGCTCATACCCTTTCATTGCCATTTCATGCAGCCACTTCTCTTCTTTATCAAAATTTAAAAAACATTTGAATGTTCTCATATGGATCCTCCTGCATCAATCAATTGTGTATCTGAAATATCAATTAGCCGTTTGATTCTGTGATAATCCAAATGAAGGATGTTTTTACCGAGCGGTGTGATCGCGTAGACCTTTCGCCGGTTGTCCTCGCCCTTCAGCAGTTCGATCCATTTCAGTTTAATAAGGTTTTCCAAGGCGCCGTAGAGAGTTCCCGCAGCAAGCCTGACCTGGCCGTCACTGAGTTCTTCAATTTTTTGCATGATCAGATACCCATGGGCGGGTTTCAATAATACTAGCAGAATGTAATACGTTGTTTCGGTTAATGGCAGATTCTTGTCCTGGTTCATGTCGCCCTCCAATATACCGGTCCGCTGTATATAGATTTGCTGTATACAGTTAGACTTTATATTTTGATTATATACAGTTCAGCTGTATATGTCAATAGGAGAAGCAAAGGAAACATGGGGACGGTTCTTATATTGCATTTTATTCCGTTTATGCAATATAAGAACCGTCCCCATGTTTCCCCCATGTTTCCCTGTCTAAATTTTACATATTTACATCAATTGATTGTATGCCTTCAGATAACGCTGGTAATGACTCTCGTAGTAACCAGCCATGGATGTCCGGGGATGGATAATCTCCCCTTCCGGGATATCAAATCCGGCCAGATCCGCGCCCGGATCGGCAGAAGAAAGAGCGACCGCCGCGCCGCCGAGCAGCGAGGCCTGCTCGCTGGACGGAGTATGCAGATCCATCTGGAAAATGTCGGCGGCCATTTGTCTCCAGACAGGAGAGTAAAGGATTCCCCCCGACAGATTGATCCGGTCGACTCTATACAATCCGGACAATTGTTTGTAGCATTGAAAGACATTGAACAGAACGCCCTCGAGTATTGCGCTGTACATTTCCGGCTGTCCATGGAATCCTTTCAGCTCCACAAAGCCCCCGCCTCTTACGGCATTCCATCCGGGCGAGCGTTCGCCGAACACAAATGGCAGGAATACCGGCAGATCGCCGGACACTACGCTTTTGTCAAGCGTTTTAAGGGAGTCCGCTCCGGACAGGTTTTTATAGTACCAATTGACACAGTTTGTCCCCCCCGCTGTCGCAGCCCCCGAGATATAAGAATCAATGCCGTAGTAATTCCACAGTCCGAAGCTCCCGTTTCCTCCGGCGGTCGGAGAATCCCCCATCACCCGGACCGCGCAGCTGGTTCCGATCGACATGGTCATGACTCCGCTCTTGTAAGCGCCGGCGCCGATCTGGTTCATAACACCGTCGGAATAGGAAAGGGAGACCGGAATTCCCGCAGGTACGCCAAGTCTTTCCGCCGCAGTGCTTTGAAGGGGAATGGTCCGTTTCCCATACAAATCCGGAAGATTCGATTTGGTGATTCCCACCGAATCCAGGAGGTCCTGGTCCCAGTCCAGTGTTTGAACATTCAACATCCCTGTGCCGGATGCCATATTGATCGACATGGCATATTTTCCAGTCAATTGCCGGAAAAGGTATTCGCCCAATCCGTAGATTTCGTGGTTTGCAAGGTGGATTCCCTTGCTTTTCAGATGAAGCAGCTTGAAATAAGGGTACATGGCGTGCGGCATGCAGCCGGTGGTTTGATGATAGGATTCCGGAATCAAGCCTTTTTTCAGGCATTCCTTGACCGCCGCGTCCGATTCCGTATACATCCAATTGTATACCGGAGAAACCGGCTGGCTGTCTTTGCAAAGAAGCAGGCTGTGCCATGTGCCGACAATCGATATGGCTGATATACGATGTCCCGATGCAGCAAGCCTGCCTGTTTTAAAAATGGAATCCGCAACGGCCTTTGCATCCTGCAGATCACCGCTTCCTACCTCCTCCGCATATTGCAGCACTTCGGTATGAAGAATCCCCTCACAGTCATTGTAGACCATGGCTTTCGCCGCACTTGTGCTGGCTTCCAGTACTAAAACATTCATTGCCGCCTCCGGTTCGATTTTTTATTTTTTATTTTCTATTTTTTTTAAAAATATTTTACGGCCGGCGGTCATTGAACGACGTCCGATTCGTCCCTGACGGACCAGAGTCCGAGCGCAGGATTGCTGATATAGAAAATCTCCTCGCCGTCCGGAAGGGTATTGAAGCCTTCCGCAAGCGTCTTCGGATTGTACCGTTCATAAGCCTTTGCCAGTTCCATGTATTTGAATCCGACCCCTTCGACCTCTTCCTTCGTCAATTGTTTCACGGCATAGGTAATCTTGAAGCGACCGTCTGTCGAGCCATGAATCAGATGGGCGGCAACAGAGAGATTGTTCTGTAGATCCTCCCGGACTTTGTAAAGTTCCAGGACCTTTTGTCTTCCGATATAACCATATTTTCGAATTAACTGATCGTTGCCGCCGTCTTCTCCGAACTTGCATACACCGGGGGCTAGAACCAGCAATTCCCCGCCGTCCGCGATGGCCATCCTTGTCCGGTAAATCGCCTTGTTTCCAAGCCAGGTGCTTTTGAATTCCCGCTCATCGAGATTGACGACGACCTTTTTCAGCGGCGTATCAACGAAATTCAGATTTTTACTGCGGGACAGCTTGACCGCCTGTTCGAAAAGCATTCTGTCACGGCCGATAAAAAGCCCGTGGATATTCGCTTCGCCCTTTTGCTGTGTTGTAACGGTAAGCACATACATCAGTTTGATCTTTTGCAGAAAATTCGTCTCTGCGTAATCGAATAATTTTCTCACCGGGGAATAGTCCCGTCCCATGATCCGTTCCATTCCATATACCGCTCCGAGCATATGGGACCGGTTGATCATATCCATGCCGCCGCAGCCGACAAGCAGATTCTTGCTGTAATTGGCCATCCCGACGACTTCATGCGGAACCACCTGTCCGATCGAGATCACCAGGTCGTAAGTTGGATCAAGCAAATGGTGGTTGACGGAAACCTCTACCGGGTCATCGATCAGCCCCTCTGAAAACTCCGAGATCACCTTGCCCGGCACCTGGCCGATTTGGACGACATCTGTGCGCCAGTTATGAACCAGAAAACGCTCCAATGGAATATCCGGGCCGAAAAACGCCCGGATCTCCTCTTCGTTCATTGGCGAATGGGTGCCGAGCGCAGGCAGGATATCGACCTGGCAGCGATCATGGAGAACATGGTAGTAATAAGCGGTTATTTTCCCTGCGCCGGAATGCATCCGGGTAATATCGGGAGGAACCAGCAGCACTTTTTTTAAAACGCCTTTATCCTTCAAGGAGTCCAGAAGTGCACGGTGTAAATCGTCCTCTTTGATTCCGGTATCGGATTGTAAACTGAATTGATATTCTTTCGTTGTACTCATGGTTTTTTCCTATCTGCATCCATCTGTCTTATTGTTTTTTTGTAAAATTTTTCTATGCGTCTTCTCTATTATACCGTTTCCGTGCCTGTCTGTACACTAAACGCCGGAATAGGCTGAAAATCCCCCATCGACCGGAACAACGACTCCATTGACAAAGCTCGAAGCCTCCTCGCACACAAGCCAGAGCAGCGTGCCAGCCAGTTCGTCTTCGGTTCCGTAACGGCCCATGGGTGTCATGCCGACTATTTTTTTGGAACGCTCGGTAGGGGTTCCGTCTGCATTGAAAAGCAGGGAATGATTCTGTGCCGTTTGGAAAAATCCCGGTGCAATAGCATTGACGCGGATTCCGACCTTGGAAAAATGAACCGCCAGCCATTGGGTGAAATTGGATACCGCGGCTTTCGCGCCGCTGTATGCAACGATCTTTGTCAGCGGAGTAAAGGCGTTCATCGAGGAGATGTTGATAATGACAGCCCCCTTGCGTCCGGGCATGTCCTTTGCAAACGCCTGGGTGGGAATCAATGTTCCGAGATAATTCAGATTGAATACGAATTTGACGCCTTCCGGGTCAAGATCGAAAAACGTGGTCAGATCCTTATGTTCTTTCAGATCTTCTTCAAAAAGATATTCCTTTGTCGTGGTGCCTTTCGGATTGTTGCCGCCGGCTCCGTTGAGGAGGATGTCGCAGGGTCCGTAATTCTTAAGAACGACGGCTCTGGCATTTTGCATGCTCTCGGCGCTCAGGACATTCGCTTCGACCCCCATGGCGGTTCCGCCTTCCGCCCGTATTTTCGCGGCGACCTTCTCGGCTGCATCCAGGTTCAGATCAAGCACGGCGACCCGGGCGCCGCACGCGGCAAGCACCATGGAGAATGAGCTGCACAGAACGCCTCCGCCGCCGGTCACGACGGCTGTCTTTCCTTTAAGATCGATTTCAAATGGTAGTTTCATATTTCCCTCCTGAAGATAGATTTTTAAAGGAGGTGCATTTCACTTATTATTTAAGAAATGCCCTAACGATTCCTTTATGTTGAAAAAGAATCGTTTTCCCTCCTAAAGATAGATTTTAATATTATACATTGTATGTCGTAGAGGCGGTGGTGCCGCCTTCGCCCGTCCAGTTGGTATGGAAAAATTCCCCGCGGGGCCGGTCGGTGCGTTCGTACGTATGCGCGCCGAAATAATCGCGCTGGGCCTGGAGCAGATTCGCCGGCAGATTCACACAGCGGTAGCCGTCAAAATAAGCAAGCGCGGAAGAAAAAGCCGGCACGGGAATCCCGTTCATGACCGCTGTGGAAACCGCCTGGCGCCAGCTAGCCTGTCCCGCCTTCATCTTTCCGGCAAAAAAGCCGCTCAGCATGATATTGGTCAAATCCGGATCCGCTTCAAATATTTCTTTGATCTTGTTTAAAAACACGGAGCGGATGATGCATCCGCCGCGCCACATCAGGGCGATGTCCCCGTAATTCAGATTCCAGCCGTATGTTTTGGAGGCGGAACGCAAAAGAGCGAACCCCTGGGCATAAGAAACGATTTTGGATAAGAACAAGGCCTGTCGGACATCTTCCACCAAGGCGTCTTTGTCTTTGATCGCCGGAAAGTCCGGTTTTCCTCCAAGAATCGCCGATGCGGCGACCCGTTCTTCCTTGATTGCGGAAAGGGATCGGGCGAAAACCGCCTCGCCGATCAGCGTCAGCGGGATTCCTTCATCAAGCGCTGCAATGGACGCCCACTTTCCTGTCCCCTTCTGCCCTGCGGCATCAAGGATCTTATCCAGAAGCGCGCTGCCGTCCTCCTCCTTGTATCCGAGAATATCCGCTGTGATTTCGATCAGATAGCTGTTCAGGTCGCCTTTGTTCCAGTCTGTGAACACCTGGTGCAGTTCTTCGTTGGATAATCCGGCTACATTGCGTAAAAGATGATAGGCTTCACAAATCAGCTGCATGTCTCCGTATTCGATCCCGTTATGAACCATTTTCACAAAATGCCCGGCACCGTCCGACCCCAGCCAGTCACAGCACGGCCGGCCGTCCTCGACTCTGGCCGCGATCCTCTGGAAAATCGGCTTGATTCCGGGCCACGCGGCGGCGGAACCTCCAGGCATGATGCTCGGTCCTTTGAGAGCCCCTTCTTCTCCGCCGGAAACACCGGTTCCGACAAAAAGCAGCCCTTTTTGCTCAATATATTTTGTTCTCCGGATGGTATCCTGAAAATACGAATTTCCGCCGTCAATGATGATATCGCCCTGGTCCAGGAGCGGAATCAGCTGGTCGATCATGGAATCGACGGCTTCTCCCGCTTTGATCATCAGCATGATCTTCCGCGGTTTCCGGAGCGCGGAAACAAGCTCTTCAAGCGAATACGCCCCTGTGATGTTCTTTCCTTTGGCGCGGCTGTTTAAAAACGATGTCACTTTCTGGGTATTCCGGTTGAATACGGCAACCGTAAACCCCTTGCTCTCCATATTCATGACAAGATTCTCGCCCATGACGGCAAGTCCGATCAACCCGATATATGCTTTTTCCATAAATCATCCTCCATTTGCTTTTACAATAACATATAACACTAATAAATGAAACGCGGGGTTATTGTTCCGTAAGATCAAACATGCTTATAAAGCAGTTCCAGGTGCTTCCCGATGTGCTTGTACAGCAGATCGGAATAGGTCTTTGCATTTTCGTTCCAAAGCTTGTACAAGCGGTTGCGGAAACGATAGGAATCATCCGGCAGTTTCGCATTGAGGATCAAGCCGTACGTGATATGGATCAGCTGGCGGGCGTCATTTTGTGTAAACAGCTGGGGCAGTTCAATATCCGCCATGTTGTATACATTCGGTATGCAATCCAGACAGGTGGTCACGTGATAATATTTTGTGGCCTGTTCAAAGACTTCCAATGCGTAGGTATGGACCTCGCGATAGAGATCCGGGTCCTTCATGGCAACCAGTTTCATCGCCTCCAGCCAGTTTGTGCCTGCTGTCTTTAAATGAAAACGGCCTTTTGTCAGCTTGCCGATGATGGGGAATACCGAAAACTTGTCCGAGCCGGAATGGATGCTGATCTTATAATTGAAATATCTCGAAATGGTTGCATGCACGGCGAATTCGCGTTCAAACTGTCCAAGGTCGCCGATGTAATCCACCCCTTTTTGGAACTCGCCGCAAAACCGCGGGGCGATGGTCTCGAACTTCACCCCTTTGCGCGTCAGTTCATTGGCCACAAAGAAATGCTGCAAGGGTGTGGTGGGGGTTGCTGTCTCATCGATGGAAATCTCAAAGTCCACAGAGTTGTTTTTTATATATTTATCATATATGCCGCATGCAAAGTCAATGGCTTTGATGTAAATCAATACCATGCGCTTGAATTCGTCCGGATCAAACGTCAGGCTCACCCCTTCGCCGATATCGAATGTTTTGCCAAGATAGAGTTCTTCCAGTTCCTTATCGCCTTTGTATTCCTTTTTCACCTGTGCGATCGGCATGTCGGCAATGTCGTTCCGGATATACTCGCTGCAGTCCAGCGTAATCATTGTATAGCCGCATCTCAGTGCATACTCCAGCTCTTCCGGTTTCTTGAGATGATCTCCATCCGCACCGAATCCGCGGCGGAACCCCTCGCGGTACACAGCGAATGTCACACAGTCAAGGACATCTTCATAGGTCCGTCCTGTAAGAGTCAACTCCCGGATAGACTGTTGTGCGAAGATTGGAAGAGCATCGTATTTTTCAAATACCCGGATGTGCCCCGGACATGCGATCCCCAGCCGATCGCCCACCCCGACGGTGCGGGCGTTCGACAGAACCGGCTGCGGTGCGGTAAAAGGGAATAATTTTCGAAGATTGCATGCGTTGTCATGTGTCAGCGGAGCTTTTCTGTAAGACAGTCCGCCTGCTTTATCGTCTTTCCCTGTGAAGCCGGCATCGTCGCCGATAATCAGCAAAAAATCCGTCCCGTTCTCCTGTGACATGTAAATGGTCTTGTCGTCCAGGCAATTGACCGAGTTTGGATACGGTTTGTATCCTTCCACCAATTTCTTTTCCATTGTCTTTACTCCTTATCAAATCCAAAATAGGCAACAGCGTTGTTGTAGCTGATGTCTTCTGCCATTTTCCCCAGTGTCTCAAACTCTGCGGGGTATTCCCCGTTTTCCACCCATTGTCCTATCATGTTGCAAAGAATCCGTCGAAAATACTCGTGACGCGTATATGACAGAAAGCTTCGCGAATCGGTGAGCATTCCAATGAAATTAGCCAGGACAGAAAGATTGGCCAGACTCGTCATTTGCTCGATCATGCCGGTTTTGCTGTCGTTGAACCACCAGGCGCTGCCATGCTGCATTTTACCGGCAACCTCGCCGGACTGGAAGCATCCGAGGATCGCGTCGATCTGTGCGTTGTCTTCCGGATTCAAGGAGTAAAGGATTGTCCTGGGCAGGCTGTCCGCACCTTCCAATGAGCCAAGCAGCGCGCCGAGCGCCATACCGCTTTCGTGATGGCCATGGATCGCATCGTATCCTGTATCGGGACCAAGCCTTGCAAAGGCATGCGGATTGTTGTTCCTTGCCGCGCCGTAGTGCAGCTGCATGACAATGCCAAGCTCTTTGTACTGTGAAGCACAAAAAGACAGAATCTCTGTTTTATAGGCATCTGCCAGTTTCTGGCTGATCGAACCGCCTGACAGTACTTTTTGCAGGACGGTATCCAGATTCACTTCCGATCGGACATAAACGATATAGTCCAGCGCATGGTCCGCCGCTTTACAGCCCATTTTCACAAAGTACAGGAGTCTGGCCTTCAACGCCTTTTTCACATCGTTCACGGTCCGGATTTCGATTCCGCAGGCATCGCCAAGCGTCTTAATGTAAGCGTCAAATCCCGGCTTTTCGATATGGATCGCCTTGTCCGGACGGAAAGCGGGCAGTACTTTGACTGCAAAGCTCTTGTCTTCGCGGAGGCGCTTATGCCAGATAAGATCGTCGGTCGGATCATCGGTGGTGCAGATCACGCGCACATCGGACTTCTCGATGATCTTCCGCACAGAAAGCGTCTGGAGCCGTTTGTTGGCGGATTCCCAGATCGCTCTGCACGTTTCGCCTGAAAGCGGCGTATCAATATCAAAATAACGCTTCAGCTCCAGATGCGTCCAATGGTAAAGCGGGTTTCCGATCAGTTTCGGCACGGTTTGGGCCCATTTCTCGAACTTCTCGTACGGTGTGGTGTCGTTTCCTGTGATAAAGCGTTCTTCAATACCGTTCGACCGCATCGCGCGCCATTTGTAATGGTCTCCCCCCAGCCACACCTGGCTGAGATTGTCATATACAAGATCCTCATATATTTCTTTCGGGTTGATGTGGCAATGATAGTCGACAATCGGCATTTTTTTCGCGTGCTCCTGATAAAGCCGCCTGGCCGTCTCGTTCGATAATAAAAAATTCTCATCCATAAACGGTTTCATAAACAGTACCCTCCATCAATTGTTTTACCAGGGAGGTGCATTTCCTTTGTTTTTAAGAAATGCCCCGACGCTTCATTCCAGTCTGACAGGAAGCGTTTGACAGGAAGCGTTTCCTTTGCTCACTGCATCGCAATGACATGCTCTGCCAGATAATGCGCGGTAAGTCCGTATTCCTCCAGCATTTCATCAGGAAGGCCGGACTGGCCGAAGCAGTCGTTGATTCCGACTTTCTTGAACTTCAGCGGTTTGCCGATGAGAACATCGGCAATTGCGTCTCCAAGGCCGCCGATCACGGAGTGCTCCTCGGCTGTGATGATTTTTCTCGACTTCAGGGCATATTTGCGAACCGTTTCGACATCCAGCGGCTT
>CAZJXH010000145.1:0-9604 GCA_964549475.1 uncultured Oscillospiraceae bacterium | reverse complement strand
ATCATCTATGTTTTACCTTTTCTAATATAAGGGCACTTTGTATTTTTAGTGTGTGTACCCGTTTCATTCTCAAACAACACCCGGCTGTGCAGGTATAACGCATGGATCAATCGTTCTGTAAACGGACGGCCAAAACATCACACATCGCATGATGCAGGACTCCATTAGCTGTCGAACCCAGTAATAATGCCAATCCATGTCGACCATGCGAACCGACAACAATTAAATCAACCGCATTTTCCTTGGCTACCCTGATGATTTCCTGTTTCGGGCTGCCTATCTCCAGCCATAAACGCTCTTCAGGAATAGCTAACTGTTCAGCAAGAACAGCAAATCTTTTTTTTGCCGCAGCCATCAATTCTGCCGTTAAATCCAGATCAAAAGGGATGTCCGCCCCATAACCGGCATCAGTGATCGGAATACTGTCTACGACGTGAACCATGCTCAGTTTTGCCTGAAATTTTTCATTTAATTGATCTTTTTCTGTATTATTCTTTCAATGATCCAATCAAAGCCCCTTTAATAAAATATTTCTGTAAAGATGGATACAGACAAATAATCGGTGCCATGACAAAAATAATCATTGCATATTTCATTTGTGATGCGGACAAGAATTGCGTGATTTGCGATGATGTATTATTAATATTATTCAATGATTCATTGAACCCGTCCGGCTTGAACACCAGAAGCTGTGCAAGATAATACTGGAGCGGATAAAGGTTCGGATCCTGCAGATAAAGCCTTGCATTGAACCAGTTGTTCCAAACGCCAACGGCTGTATAAAGAGTGACAACAGCAAGAATCGGCTTGGATAAAGGAAGAACAATGCTGAAAAGCGTCTGGAAATCATTAGCGCCATCTATATACGCACTTTCAAACAAAGAATATGGCAGTGTCTTAAAATAGGTTCTGACCAATATGATATTCCAAAGCGATACGATGCTGGGGATGATGATAGCAAGCATATTATTATAGAGACCAAGTTTTACCATCAGTACAAACGTCGGAATCAAGCCGCCGGAGAAAAACATCGGAATAATCAGATAAACCGTCCAGAATTTTCGACCATAAAGGCGTTTCAAGCTAAGCGGATATGCGGCAAGAACACTTGCCACTCCGGACAGAACCGTTGTGGAAATCAGATAGATCAAGGTATTCAAGTAAGCGCGGCCCACCCCTTCCAGCATGAATATCCTTTTGTACGCTTCCAGGCTGAATCCCTTTGGAATCAGAAACACTTCTCCCTGCATCACCGCCTGCGGGTCGCTGATTGACATGCTCAGTATGTAAATAAACGGCAGCACCGTGCATACCGATGCGATAAGTACAATAGTATAAATCAAAAAATCCATCCATTTCTGACTTGATGTTTTCCTATACAGGATCGTATTTTCCGCCATGATTTTCTCCTTTACCACAATCCATAATTCGTCAATTTATTTGAAGCTTTATTCGCAAAGAATAAAAGGATGAAATTGAAAACTGAAACAAATAAGCTTACCGCTGTACTATAGCTGTATTGAAATCCAAAAATACCTTCCCGGTAAGTATACGTCTGAATGATATCCGCCGTTTCGTATATTCCGGAATTATATAGCAGCAGTATTTTCTCCATGTCTCCTCCCAGAATTCCGCCCAATGCAAACACAAAAATCAGAACAATAGTCGGAGCGATGCCGGGTAATGTGACATACTTCACCTGTTGAAGTCTTGATGCGCCATCAAGGGTCGACGCTTCATAAAGGCCGGGATCAATCCCGGAGATCGCTGCCAGATAAAGGATGCTGTTCCATCCAAAAGACTGCCAGATTCCGGATAAAACGATAATAAACGGGAAATATTTCGGTTCATTGAAAAAATTGACTTTCCCCATATTAAAGAAATGAAGAATCTGATTCACGATACCGTCATCATAATCCATAATCCCAAGGAGCATCCCCGCGATTACCACGGTAGAGATAAAGTGAGGAAGATAGCTTACAGTCTGTGAGACCTTCTTGAACCGTTTATGACGAATTTCATTCAACAACAGAGCAAAAACAATCGGAACCCAGAATCCCATCACAATCGTCAATAAAGAATTTCGGATTGTATTCCAGACAATCCTGGTAAAATATTCTGATTGAAAAAAGCGGATGAAGTGTGTCAGTCCGACCCATTTCACTTCGCTATTCCACGGAAAGAGCGGACTTCCCAGAGAAAAATCCTGGAATGCGATCAGCACACCGAACATCGGCAAATACATGAAAACAAAAACCAATAGCATGACAGGCATAAGCATAGCGTATAGCTGCCAGTTCATCTGTATTTTCTGCCAAAAATTCATATTTTTGCTCAAGAGTAATTTTTCACTTTTTTGTCTTGCAGTGATCCACATCATTCACACCAACCTTATTGCAAACTGATTTTTTCTATATCGGATGTTTTCATTGTGTACTACCGGCCCCGCTTTGAACAGGCTGTAATTTTTGTCAGAGCGGACAATTTATGTATTTATATAAATTACGATTCCCTTTGAATCATCTGACTCCCGATTCCCGTTTCGATACCGTATTCCGACGTTGACACGCTTGACGGCGCATTTATGAAAGGATATTGCTGCTGTCGCGTATGGTTTGACTCTGCCATGCCCGTCAAGGACCTGCCGGCCGGTCTCATCCCATCCTCTGATGTACACAAACGGTCTGATAGCCTTAAGAATGTTTTCTTTTAAAACCAGAATCAGCCGATCCGTGATCATTGGATCCGGCAGTTCGTATATAAACTCAACAAGGTCGCTGTCATCGGATTTTTTTTGGTTTTTATACTGCATTACTGCGCTCTTGCAGACCGGATGGCCGGAGAGCTTTGCCAGCAGGCATACGGATTCTGTGATGAATTCCTGTTCGGTGCTGTCGACATAAGGGGTCTTGTTCAAGCGGCATTCTCTTTCTTCTGCGCCGCAATGGAACGCATCATAGGTGGGGATATACCCGGAGAAACCATTTGCATTTGCCAAAAGAATGGTCTTTTTAAAAGGAGAAAAACTTCGGACAATCGCACCAATCTCTGAAAACGGTTCACAGTCGACCCCAAGGATTGCAATGGCTCCGATTCTTGCAGCATAGAAAGTGATCTCTTCCACAGCATTCTCGCCATACGTCTTATTGATGCCAAAATTTTTCCGAATTTTTGTCACAGTGATCTTTTCAACCGATTCGAACGTCATCTTCTGTGCCTGTTTCGCAATCCAGTCACCCAGCTCCCCTCCTCTTTTGATTATTTCTGCATGCGCAGCCGTGGATACGCCATGGAAGTTCGGACCGGAAGCGCCATAAAATCCATTCAGATGGATAGCGGTAAAATCATCCGCATCTCCGCCATATAGATGATCCAGCCGAAGGCTTGCAAATCCCGTCAGTTCGCTGCTGAGGTAATGCCAATTTTCAGGATGTGAATTTCCCAAAGCCGTATTATGAATGGGATAGTTATAAACCAGTCCGATTGTTTTTCCATCCGGAATACGATCGAATTTCAGCAGAATCATGCGGTTGTCAAAGGGTAATTCCGGTGAAACCCCGTATTTCGGACGACGATTCACCCCGATATTGTTTGTCACGATCCGGCTTGACATTCGGCAGGGCGATCTGTTCTCCATTGCCTGCCTCACCGTGTTTTCAATAATCGTCGTCTCCAGTTTTTCAAAACGTTTCAGAGATTGATGATTGTGTGTATTCAAAATCAAAACCGAGTCGATGGATGTATCGGCTATCGTTGCGATTTTCTCCCGGGTTCCGGCAGGAATATTTTTCCCTTCTATCACTACGCATCCATCAAGGACTACAAATACCATCCTTTCTCCGTTGCATTCCAGAAAAAGTACTCGGACAAAGACATCTCCCAGAATATCTTCTGGAATCCGGCAAAGATTTGTTTCGTTGTCTGAATCGGAATATCCCCCAAGATACACATTTCTTTCCGGTGTCAATTTGGCTTTTGCTGTTCCGGCGATCAGCCTGTTTTTAATCTTCATATAGCCCTCCGCATAAAGAATGAATAAGTGAAATTATCCTGACAAATGAATATCTGCCAGGATAATTTTTCTATTTTGCCTTATTCCTTCAAATCAAGAAATTCCAGAAAACGTCACAGATCTTTATCCCTGATGAGTGATCGCCTTTTTCTTTGCAATGATTACAAGAATCACACTGACAGCCATGAATATCATAAGTCCGCCGTACCAGAGGCTGTTATCGCCCGTTGTAGGATTCTGTACAAGATTTGATGCGAAAACATCTTTATTGATTGATTTTATCGTAGCAGCGGCGATCAGATTCTTATCCTCGTTGAAGTTCAAGGTGGAAAGGGTGAGATAGGCGCCGTTTGTGAAATATTTATTGTAAAGGCCATAATTCTTATCTTTGAATTGGGTCATTTCGACATTATTAATATAGAATTTGAAATAATCTCCGACCTTCTTCATTTCGAATGTGACGGCTTTGCCCTTGGTGATTTCAAAGTC
This sequence comes from uncultured Oscillospiraceae bacterium, assembly GCA_964549475.1. GTDB lineage: Bacteria > Bacillota > Clostridia > Saccharofermentanales > UBA5734 > JBBQKF01. The sequence continues at coordinate 5,103 of CAZJXH010000145.1, read as the reverse complement.
TTTGCTCATATCTCCGACATGGGTGGGCCATGCCGATCCGGTCATCTCATGGATTTCAACAAAACTGTCCGATGGCCGGACGATAAGAGCCAGGCCTTTATTCAGATTGGTATTGTTCCATCCGTTCCATCCTTGTATATCCGATAAAATGATCGTGAAAAATTGATTGGCCGGAACATATTTATCAAATGACATGACCAGTTTGAATCCATCCTCTGACAGATTGATTTTTTTATTGAAAGAAAATGCATAATTTTGTGGATTGCCATAAGTGCCTGAAAAAACATACCCATTGTTTGTCAACGTTTTGGTCTGTGTCGCAATGGCAGAATTTGTCCCATTGATAAATGGCTCTATCGGGGCTTCTGTCGGGGAAGCTGCATTGGTCGGAGTGGCCGCTGTATTGGTCGGGGTGGCTGCTGCTGTCGTCATGCTGACGCCATTGATTTCTTTGATTGTTATCGCAGCGGCTGTTGTTGTATCGCCAGTGTTATTGCAGTATGCAAAAGAAAGGATTCCTCCGTCGGCAAAGGTGTCCGAAACGAGCCAGGAAAAAGCATCGGCGGCAGCCGAATGGGTTCCGACCAGAACATCGTTCACTTTGACTTCAAATAATGTGCCTGTCTTTTTAATTGTCAGATGAAATTCCTGCGGTTCGGCAGAGTAGGTCGTTCCAGCAGTTTGAATGCTATGGACGGGGTAGCCTCCATCTGTATAAGAAAGCGAGGTCAGTATATCATTGCAGTTCAGGCGTAGCGCGGTGATGATTCCCTGTTTGTTCTGGGGACCCCAGCCTCCGATTCCGCCTTCATCCAGCAATCCGATCATCAGCCAGGTTACGTCTGTAGGCAATGCCGAAGTCACTGCGCTGTCAAGGCTGAAAACCAGATCCAGGCCATCTGTCAGAACAGGGATTGTCTGGTTGTAGGTATAACGGAAATTATAAATATTTTCAGAATTTTTAGTACCGGAAAAGCGCACGCCGTTTACGGTATCGGATAGAGTCTGGATTCCATAACTGCCACCGACCTCACTGAAATAAGTGGATTTTGCGGCCACATCCGCCGCGACCCGAGTAGAATTCGTAAAAAACACAACCATAGGTATGGCAGCCATTGCCACAGTGATAAACAATGCCAATAATCTTTTCATGAATGTTCCCTCCTAAAAGTTAATAATGTTGACTTTTTATGGTCCCATTATAGGAACACTTTTCCATTTTTACTACGTATCCATTTTAGTTATGGGGACAATTTCTGCCGTTGTCTTCGTTTTTTGCGAAATTTCTGTATTCCAGCGGACCGCATCCCACATATTTTTTAAAAACCCGCCGGAAAGATCGATCACTGTCAAATCCGATTCTGATCGCTATTTGATAGATCGGTTCCTCTGTCCTTTGTAAAATGGTTTTGCTTTCGTCAATTCTTTTTTTATTAAGATAATCCAGAAAATTGAATCCTGTGATTGTTTTAAACATTTTAGATATTGTATATTCAGGAATATCAAACTTGGAAGAGATATCTTTCAACGAAATATTGTAATTTGTATAATTATCAGAGACATAATCGATGATCTCATGGAAAACCCTGTTTTCGCTGGTCTTGATCTGATTATTCAATCCCAGTACACAAATCGCCGCATATAGTTCCTTGATACTTGCCAGAATCTGTTTTTCGCTCATGTGGTTGATATTTTCTTCCAGTGAGGTGACTGTTTCATATTCTGTCCGGTTCAATTTTTCTAAAATCACATATGCGGTCTCGATTAATCGCTCGAACAGCTGTTTTTTCATCGGTACCGACAGATTTTTATTCTGGTTGTTTTCATCAAAAATATTGTTCAGCACCTGTTTTACGCCGGTTTCGTTTCCTTTGATCGCTTCAAAGACCAATTTGTTCTCCCAGTCGTGAGGGAAGAAATAATGATGCAGTCCCTTTTCTTTATAGCGGTTGGCACCATCGGAAGAAAAATTCTCCGTAAACATCTGCCATGCATAAATTTTCTCTGCTAATTGGAATGAGACAGAAATCCCGACGATGCCCTTTCTCCATTCACCTTCCGCACAGGCGATGCTGTTGCCGAATTCTTCATGGACAGCATCCCGGACAGATTTTACCAGAGTGCATTCGTCTTTATGGAAAGGCGGCTTCGATCTGAAAATAGCGGCATATTTTTGCGTATTGATCTCGATATTTTGCCATAAATCCAGATTTTTCTCCGCCTTGGCCGCACTTTCTATGCAGCACACAATGTGATCCATCAGAGGCGGAGGCTGGATTCCTGAGAATAGTTCATTGCCCTTGTTCGTGTTTAAAACGTTGAACAAAATCACCAGGTAATCATTCGTATCGTCATATTCCAAGAGGTTATCCGATATCCGTTTCGCATTATTATCCGTAGGCATGATATAGCCGGTTAGGATTCCTATCAGTAATTTACTCCACATCGCTTTCTTGTATTTTTCGGAATATTCCTTGGTGAGTTCTGTATCTTTGCTCCATCTGGTAAGGGATTTATTGATGTATGCGTACTCATCCCGGTCATTCCATTTTTCTCCGTATATTTCACCGATCTGATACAACATGCTTTGAAACGGTTTGTAGTTTATTGAAATCAATACAGTCGACAATATCACGCCCAAAATAATTGATATGACAGCTGCTAAGAAAATGAACTCCAGGATCAGTTTCCCATTGCCGGTTACATAATCCGAGGTGTACATAAAATAATACTGATACGGCATTCCTCCGGATTTAATATTTATAGAAGAAATATCATCCGAAACCTCATAATAATTCACATCCTCCCGCAAGTTCCAATTTGTGATTTCGCTTCTATCCGCATTGGAATTTCGAAAGATAATCTGTTTATCCCGCGTGTCCTGTATCAATAAATATTCATATTTTGTTCCCACATTTCCTTTATTTATTGACTTTTCAACTTCGCTTGCATTAATTTCAATCACAATAATCGCTGCATTTTCGGAAGCATTATAGACCAGCAGCAGTACCGGTTCTTTGTTTCTTGTGTAATTGATATACTCGAAGTATTGGTTCGTTTCGGATATTCCAAGTAATTTCTCATACAGGGCTTCGTCATATTTCATCTGGATTTTAAAATACTCTTCATTGGTAAAATTACCTTTGCAATTGATAACCTGATTCGTTGCAGTGAAAAATATCGTAATATTCCCGATAGAGGGCTCGACATTGCAGTGCCCATTCAATTCCACCACCGCAGACACATACTGGTCGGTGATATTGTTCTGGTATTCTCTGCTCATCAGAGTCGGACTGCTTAAGTATCCCATCCAGTCGGACAGGGATAATTTAATAGCGATCTGTTTGATGTATTCATTCTTCTGGTCAATCGCATCAGCAAGTTTCTGGGAGGAAATCACAAGATTCTCTTTCGATTCGCTTGTCACCATCCGGACACCCAACAAGGCGATAACGGAGCAAATCACGATGACGCAGCAAAAAATAACCGCTATATAGGATAATGCCCATTTTCTTTCGATGATTCCCATGTGTTTCTTTGTGTTTTTCATCGTAAGTCCTGTTTCTCCGCAGACACAAAACTGAAATGAATAGCAAAGCGAATTCTCTGCGGAGAAATGGCCTTGCGGAGAAAAGTTGCAGACTGGTACTTAACCAGCGGTATTCTATGGAATCAGGGATAACAAAGTACTAGGGATTATTTTCTATTCTATACAAATAAAAAATATTTTCAATGGAAATTATCGTTTATTTATTCTATCCATTCGTTAGGATGAAAGACCTCGGTGCGTTAGAAGGGTGTGCAGCGTCGATTTCACGAATTTGGTCCATCTCTTCCCTGCAAATATTGTCCGTTTGCTAAAATTAGCTGTAGTGATCTTTCCATAAATTTGTTACTATGACGATATTCGATGTGTTGAATCATACTGGAATTTTGAAAGGAGAATCTATCCAATGAAAAAATTGTTTATCCCACTGATCCTGATTATTTCCATTCTCATCTGTCCATTCAATGTGAGCGCCGCTTTTAACGATGCTGCCAAATGGTCTCCTTGTTTTACCGGAGAACGTGCATATAAAACGCCAAAACAATCCGTATCCGCTGTTTCTGGTGGTATTAAATTCACTGGTGTCGGTGGAGAACGGGAGAATTATACCTATTCTTTAAGCGAGGCAATCCATTTCCCTTCGGAGGATCTGACATTTGAATTTTCAATCAATGAGGGAACCGAACCGGAAATGCTCTATTCCTTTGCATTCATGGACAAGCCGAACTGGGGCTCCTGGTATTCCAATAATGATTCCTCCGGATTCATCATCAATGTGCGGCCATATGATTCTGTTGAATTCAACCTGGCCCAGGCATTGTCCTGGCCGACCAATATCGAAATCGCATGGCCGGAATATGATGAAAACAAACCCGACACAACAACATCTATTAAAAACAAGAAAATGAAGTTTGAGATCAAGAAATCTGCCACTGGATACAAATTATTTGTCAATGGAACCGAGATCCCGGAATTCGAAGAGAAAAGCAGCCAATTCTTTCTGCCCGATGTACTTCCGGAAGGCAAAGCGTATCTATCTGTTTCAGGATTGAATTTTACATTTGACACAGAGCTGGTTTCCACTATGACTCTTCATAATTTATCCACTGCACCGTCTTCCTTCGGAAATTCAAAATCCACGGTTAACAGTGCCGCATCCTCCTCCGGCACCTCTGCGCCAAAGATTGACAATGGAAAAGAAAGCTTCGGCGAAAGTCAACAGTCCGAAGCAAATTTCACGAGCACAATCTCAGGGATCGAAGAATCCAGCTCCGATTCCACATTATCCGAATCCACCCCCGGTAAAAACTCCAATCTGGTGATAATTCTTGTCATCTGTATAGCGGTTGTGCTTCTCGGTGGTTTATCCGCTTTCTATTTCCTCGTTTTGAAAAAGAAAATCAAGAAACCATAATCCCCTATCAATAAATAAAACGAAAATAGCCCAGACAAAACAATCTATCTTGTCTGGGCTATTTATTGGAGAAAGGCTGGTTCATTTTCATCATGTCAAATGAATTCAAAAATAAAAATGTTTGCAATGTGGTATTTCTGGG
>CAZJXH010000144.1:0-9615 GCA_964549475.1 uncultured Oscillospiraceae bacterium | reverse complement strand
TTTCATGACCATGGTGAATGTGATTTCTGAAGATCGAAAAAAGACGAGGTAGATTATGGGTACTTATATTTTAAGAAAAACTCTGATGCTCATCCCGATGGCGCTGGCCATCAGCTTCCTGATTTATTTGGGCATCGAACTGATGCCTGGCGATGCGGCGAGCTTCCTGATCCCTCCCGACGCCATGGCGAACATGACTCCCGAAGATATGATGAGATTGCGTGAAAGCCTGGGGTTGAATGCACCGTTTATCGTACGGTACTTTCACTGGCTTATCAATATTTTCAAAGGGGACTTCGGGTACAGTATCCAAAGCGGAGTTGCTGTATCAGAGCTGATCAGAACCCAGCTGCCGGCAACCATTGAACTGTCTGTTGCCGCCCTGATCACTTCTACTATAGCGGGCAGTTTCCTGGGTGTTATCAGCGCATTGAAAAAAGGCCGCATCGTCGACAATGTGCTGAGTGTCGTCGGAATGATCGGCGTCGCTATTCCCCAGTTCCTTTTCGGCCTTTTGTGTATTGTCGTTTTCGCTTTCAATCTAAAATGGCTGCCGGTCGGCGGACGGATGCTGGACATAACACAGAATTTCTTTCAACGCCTGCCCTATCTGATCATGCCGGCCACGGTCCTTGGGTTCTCGCTGACTGCAGGTGTCATGCGCTACAGCCGCTCGAGCATGCTGGACTCGATGAACCGGGATTATATCAAAACCGCACGAAGCAAAGGGCTGCCCGAATGGAGGATCAACCTGGTCCATGGATTGAGAGTGGCAATGACACCGGTCGTGGTACTGGTCGGATTTCGTCTGCCGATGCTGATCGGAGGCGCGGTGGTGATTGAACAGGTCTTCCAATGGCCGGGGATCGGTGTTTTATTTATCAATGCAGTACGTGCGCAAAATACTCCGGTTGTTATGATCATTGGATTTTTCAGCGTGCTTCTGGTTCTGGTCTCGAGCCTGATCGTCGATATCCTGACGGCGGTTCTGGATCCACGCATTAAATTGGGCTAAGGAGGAACGCATGAGAAAATTAGATAGGCAAATGAATAAAATCAAGGCATGCGAAGAAAGTGGAAAGTCTTCCGGCCATATTAGAAACAGAACAATCCGCAAACTTCTGGCGAACCGGCTTTCCACGGTGGGATACATTGTATTTTTCGTCATATTGATCCTTTGTGTCTTCGCTCCGGTGTTCACCCATTACTCTCCGGCAACCATCGATCTGATCCATAAGCTGCAAGGCCCCAGTGCACAGCACATCATGGGCACGGATCAAATCGGACGGGATATCTGGGCACGAATTCTTTATGGCGGGAGGATCTCGATTTTTGTAGGACTCGCCGGTGCGATCGGCAGTACAATCATCGGTGTTTTCTTTGGTACATTGGCCGGATACAAAGGCGGATGGTTTGATTCGATTGTTATGAAGGTTTCAGAAATCATGATGAGTTTCCCCCAGATTATTCTTGTCCTGATGCTGGTTACGATCGTGGGACAAGGATTATGGAATCTGATCTTTATTTTTGTCATTACCGGCTGGCCATCCATGTACCGCATGGCGCGTTCACAGATGCTCTCCCTGCGCGAGGAAGAATACGTTCAAGCCCTCAAGGCGTTCGGAATCAGTGATCTGAAAGTGGCATTCAAACACATGCTGCCCAACGCGATCGGTGTTATGTTCGTCAATCTGACGCTGTCCACCGCCATGTGCATTCTACAGGAAGCATCTCTTAGTTTCCTGGGGCTTGGCGTGCCGCTCGAAATCGCTACCTGGGGAAATATTCTCAACGTCTCACAGAATCTGACAATCCTGCGGGAAGCCTGGTGGATCTGGATCCCGGTTGGAACCGTCATTACGATCTTCGTTCTCAGCATCAATTTTATCGGTGATGGGCTGCGCGATGCATCAGACCCCACACAAATAGGATAAGGAAGCAATGTATGAATAATGATGTGATTATTAGTATTAAAGACCTGAACGTGAGCTTTTACACGAATCAGCGATGCAATAAAGCCTTGCGAGGCGTCTCCTTTGATATAAAAGAAGGAAAGACACTGTGCATCGTGGGTGAAAGCGGCTGCGGCAAATCGGTCACAGCGAATACGATCATGGGACTGCTGCCGGATCTTTCCCGGATTGAAAGCGGAAGCATCACGTATCACGGGGAAAAGGGCGATGTCCACATTGAGAAGCTTAATCCGCGGGGAAAGGAATTCCAGCACATCCGGGGAGAGGATATCGCAATGATTTTCCAAGACCCGATGACGGCGCTGAACCCTGTTTTCTCGATTGGATTTCAAATCCGGGAGACCTTGCTGCAGCATAATAAGAAAATGAGCAGAAAAGTGGCAAAACACAAATCCATCGAGCTTCTTCGAAGTATGGGAATCTCGATTCCCGAACAGCGCGTCACCGAGTATCCGCACCAGTTTTCCGGCGGCATGCGCCAGCGCGCGATGATCGCCATGGCAATGGCCTGCGAACCGCGGGTGCTGATCGCTGACGAACCGACCACCGCGCTGGATGTGACGATTCAGGCACAGATATTTGAGCTGATTCTCAAACTGAAAAATCAAAAAAACATGGCAATCATGCTCATCACGCACGATATGGGTGTTGTGGCCGAACTGGCCGATGACATTGCGGTGATGTACATGGGGAATATCGTGGAATCCGGAAGCGCCGAAAGTGTTCTGGCTCATCCGGCCCATCCATACACCCTGGCTCTTCTCAAGTCGATTCCAATCCTGGGCAAAGGCAGCGAGCAGCAATTGAAACCCATCCGCGGGAACACGCCGGACCCGTTCGACCGCCCCAAAGGATGCCAGTTTTATCCGCGCTGTGATTATGCGACGGCCCAATGTGATACTGAAATGCCTCCGGAGACACAGATCGCCCCAGGCCATTATTGCCGCTGTTTCCATGCAATCTATTGAAGGAGGAGAATGTATAATGTCTGAAGCAAAAAAAGTACTGGTCAGCGTCAAAGGCTTAAAGACGTATTTTCCAATCAAAAAAGGCATATTCAAACACACGGTCGGTTATGTGAAAGCGGTCGACAACGTGGATCTGGATGTATATAGAGGGGAAATCCTTGGAATCGTCGGAGAGTCCGGCTGCGGCAAGACCACGCTCGGGAAATCGATTCTGCAGCTGGTCAAGCCGTACAGCGGCGAAGTGTATTACACTTTCGAGGATGGGACCAAAGAGATCTGCCATATGCCAAAAAGGGAGTTGGACGAGATCCGGCAAAAAATGCAAATTGTATTCCAGGACCCGTATTCCTCTCTCAATCCCGCTTTTTCGGTGTTCGGCTCGATGGAGGAACCGCTTATCAAATTCGGGGTAAAGGGCAAAGCGGCGCGCAAAAAGAAGGTTGGCGAACTGCTTGCGGCAGTCAATCTGCCGGAAGAATACATGACCCGCTATCCGAATGAATTTTCAGGGGGACAGCGGCAGCGTATCGGAATTGCCCGCGCATTATCCGTTTCGCCGGAGTTCATCGTTTGCGATGAAGCGGTTTCAGCACTGGATGTATCGATCCAGGCCCAGGTGCTGCAGCTGCTGAAAGACCTGCGGGACGAACGCGGACTGACGTATATGTTCATCACCCATGATCTCTCCGTCGTAGAATACATCAGTGACCGGATCGCCGTGATGTATCTCGGCAAAATTGTCGAGCTTGCTGATACCGCGGAACTTTTTAAAAACACGCTGCACCCGTATACAAAGGCGCTCCTGGCGGCGATTCCAGTCGCCGACATCACAAAAAGAAAGAAACGGACGCCGTTGCAGGGCGATGTCCCAAGTCCCGCGAACCCCCCGAAAGGCTGTCCTTTCCATCCAAGATGCCCGCAATGCCAGGAACGGTGCAGGACAGAAATTCCTGAATTAAGGAAAATGAAGCAGAACGGCAGCGAGCATCTGGCCTCTTGCCATTTTGCCGAATAAATTTGTTATAAATAAATAAAATTAAATAAAGAATGAATGGATCAATAAATAATTCATATGTGGATTAAAAAGAAAGAGGTATTTAGAGTATGGCTAAGTTTGAAATGAAACAAATGACAGGTGTAATCGCTGCGATGATTACATTATTCGATGAAAACGAAGAGGTGGATGTGAAACGGACGGAAAATCTGGTCGATTTCCTGCTCAAACAGGAAATCGACGGATTCTACTTGACAGGCTCGACCGGAGAAGGGTTTCTGATGACGGAGGAAGAGCGCAAGCTTGTTGTGGAAACGGTTATCAAACGAGTTGCCGGCAGAAAACCCGTGATCGTCCACGTCGGAGATATCGGAACAAAAAAATCGGTCGACCTTGCGAAACACGCCTATGCTGCCGGAGCGGACGCGGTTTCATCCGTCCCTCCATTTTACTGGAAATTTACAGAAGAAGACATCTTCCACTACTATAAAGATCTTTCGGAAGCAACGCCATTGCCGATGATCATCTACAATGTCCCATTGGCCGGACTGATGGGGACCGATCTGATTTTCAAACTGGCCAAGCTAAAAAATATCAAAAGCCTGAAATTCACCGGGAAGGACCATGATCAGATGAGCCATATCAAATCCGTCCTGGGAGCGGATTTCATTGTTTATTCCGGCTGCGATGAAATGGCGTTTTCCGGACTTTCCGTCGGCGCAGACGGAATCATCGGCTCTTTTTACAATGTCATGCCGGAGCTCTTTAAAAAGATCTATAACGCAGCAAAAATCGGTGATATGAAAGCCGCGGTCCGGTTGCAGAAAATCGGAACCGAGATCATCAATGTCTCGACAAAGTATGATTACCTTCCGCTGATGCGCAACATGCTTTCATGGCAGGGAGTCGATGCCGGATTTTCACGCCGTCCTTTCCGTAATTACAAGGATTCCGAGCTGGATTCTTTAAAAGAAGATATCCGTGCGATAAAGGTAAAATACAATGTAACCGAAGTGAATTTCATGAATAATCTATAAAAATATTTTGGAGAGGTCCATATGACAAGCAAAGAACGTGTACTGGCTGCGGTTTCCATGCAGCCGACCGACCGGCAGCCGCGGGATTTTCACGCCTGCGGGGTGGTGCAGGACCGGCTGGCGGAGCATTTCGGAACTAGGACCCATCGGGATTTGTTACAGATGCTAAACAGCGATATTGTTGATATACGCGGGATTGTCGACCCGGAATGGGTTGCTCCGTTTCCAAAAGTTGTGAAGAATGCGGATGGCTCGACGGTGGATTATCTCGGATTTTGTAAAAACGTGAAACAAACGGTTTTTGGTCCAGTGGAAGAACATAGTGATTATCTGCTGTCCGGCTGTGATGATCTGGAAGAAATCAGAAAGTTCCGATTCCCAAAAGTGGAATGGTTTGATTTCTCCAAAATGAGCGAACGGTTGAAAGAATATGAAGCGTTTGCAGTCATGGCCAGCGGCGCCAGCGTTTATCAGCACCCGACCCTGGTTCGCGGACTGGAGGCGTTTTTGTGCGACCTGCTGTCAGAACCCGAAACGGCAGATTATATCATTGCAGCTTATGTGGATTTTTATGATGACTATTTTGAGGCGATGTTTACGGCCTGCCCCGGCCAGATCGATATCCTGCGCATCGCCGACGACCTCGGCATGCAGGACCGGGCGCTGATCAGCATTGAACTCTTCGAAACGCATTTCCTCCCTTCTATCAAACGGCTTTGCGACATGGCGCATTCCCACGGGGTAAAAGTGATGTTCCACTCCTGCGGCGCTGTTTTCAACTATATTGACCTTCTGATCGGAGCCGGTGTGGATATTCTGGACCCGCTGCAGCCGAATGCCTTCGGAATGAACCCGGAACACTTGAAGGAATGCTTTGAAGGCCAAATCTGCTTCCATGGTTCGATTGACACCCAATATGTGCTTCCGACCGGGACACCGGATGAAGTGCGTGCCCAGGTACGCAAGCATATGGCGATTCTAGGCGAGAAAAAAACCGGGTTTATTATTGCACCGGCCCATACTTTGCAACCGGATGTAAAAATCGAAAACATCATCGCCATGTATGACGAGATTGACAAACTGTCCGGGAAGGGTATCTGACCGGCGAGGACTGCTTCCATCTCGGGTTTTTATCGGATTATAAAAACATTGAAAACTGTGCACGGAATATCGAGGCCAAACGGCTTCCGCTCTATGAGCATCCGGTATCGGACGAGATCATGGATATTTGAACATGGAAATCGTCAAGAAATACCAGAGTAACTTTACGCGCTAACTTTTACGCGTTAATTTTTACGCGCTATTATATTAAATAAATATATTGAGTTAATCGATGAAAAAACTTATAATATAAAAACAGGTCTGAAAATATTCAATCAGAATCCGATGAAGGAGAAGATCAGCACCAAAGAAGCAAGCCGAAAGGAATGGATTATGAGGAGGATGACACAATGAAACGATCGGAAATAAACAAAGCGATATTGATGGTGGAGAAAGTTCTTAAAGAGAATCATTTTTATCTGCCACCCTTTGCCGATAGGACACCGGAAGACTGGAAAAATGCCGGCCGTGAAAGCAGCCGGATTATCGAGAACAAGCTGGGCTGGGATATCACCGATTACGGCGCCGATGATTATCACCGGTTGGGGGGTGTCCTTTTTACAATCCGGAACGGAAACTTCGCAAATCCTTCGTCCGGCACACCCTATGCAGAGAAGATCATTGTCCTGGAACCCGGACAGAGACTGCCTTTGCATTTCCATTGGAACAAGACGGAGGACATCATCAATCGCGGAGGCGGCATTCTTTCCATGGAATTGTACAATGCATTGGAAGATGAATCCGTTGATAAAAATTCGGACGTAATCTTTTTCTGTGACGGAGTGGAGAAGAAGACCAAAGCGGGCGAGATTTTCGATATCCTGCCGGGCGCAAGCATTACGCTGACCCCGAAGCTTTATCACCGGTTCTGGGCGAACAAAGATGGCGGCATTCTGATCTGCGGAGAAGTATCTTCTGTTAATGATGATTTCAATGACAACAACTTTGCAGAACCCGTAAAAAGATTTTCGGATATCATAGAAGATGAGAGACCGATCCATCTGCTTTGCAACGAGTACCCGCGCTAGACGTAAACCTCGGGGACGGTTCTTCTGTTTCATTCCGATGGAATGAAACAGAAGAACCGTCCCCGCTTTTTATTTCACGCTTTTCAGGAGGAGGACAAATATGTATGATATAGTAGCAGCAGGCGAACTGCTGATCGACTTTGCACCGGGTGGAACAACGAAGGAAGGAACAGCCTTGTTCGAACGAAATCCGGGAGGCGCTCCGGCTAATGTGCTGGCGATGGCATCCAGACTCGGAAAAAAGACTGCGATGATCGGCAAGGTCGGCGACGACCAATTCGGTCGGTTTTTGACGGATGTACTAAAAAATATCCATGTCGATACAAAAGGACTGGTCTATACGAAAGAAGCGAACACCACGCTGGCGTTTGTCAGTCTTGACAAGAATGGGGACAGAAGCTTCAGCTTTTACAGGAATCCCGGCGCAGACATGCTGCTGGCGGCGGCGGATGTGGATGTGGAGATGGTGAAGAACTGCCGGATTTTTCATTTCGGGACGGTTTCCATGACCAGCAATCCTTCCCGGGAAGCGACGCTTTTTGCGGTTGACACTGCGAAGAAGAATGGCGCCATCATCTCTTTCGACCCCAATCTGCGACCTCTTCTCTGGAGAAATCTGGAAGAGGCCAAGGCGATGATCGTGAAAGGACTTCCCCTTGCGGATATTCTCAAGGTTTCCAAGTAGGAACTGGACTTCATCACGGGGATAAAAGAACTGGAAGAGGGGTCGAAATATCTGAAAGACCATTATGGGATCCAAGTGATTCTAGTGACACTGGGGCCCGCTGGATGTTTCTACCGGATCGGCGGGAACCAGGGCATTCTTCCTACTTATGATGTGAAGACCATTGATACGACCGGAGCAGGCGACGCTTTTCTAGGCGCATTCCTGTATCAGTTTATCCAATATGGGAAAGATGCCGCAGCGCTGGATCTAAAAGAGATTGAAGCGATGATTGACTTCGCCAATGCCGCAGGATCTCTTGCCACAACGAAAAAAGGTGCGATTCCTGCCATGCCGGACCTGGAAGCGATAGCAGAATGCCAAAGGAATGTTCCGATTTTAAATTCACTCTAGAAACTTGTTTATCACGAATAAAGCGCTGCCAATCACAGGCCCGTCATTGCCAAGAATGGATTTCTTGATCTCTAAATGCTGCCGTTCTGTCACAAGACACCGGGCTTTTACTATCCGTGCGACCTCGTCCACAACGATGGGGAAACATTCAATGAGTCCGCCGCCTAAAACAATCAGCTCCGGATTCATTATATTTGCCAGATTGGTCAGAGCAATGCCGATCAGCTTGCATGAATCCATTAAGACTTCGTATACAATCTTATCACCGGCATTCAGCGCTTCTGTCAATACGCCGACATTCAGTATTTCATATACGGTTTTATGGTCGTGAGCATTCAGGGCTTCAATCATTTTATGAATATTTACTATATACTTTAAAGGAGTATACGTATCATTCTCCCGGACTCTTCGCGCAACTCTCAATTGAATCATCAAAACCGTCACATAATTCTCAAGACAGCCGTAATTGCCGCAGCTGCACCTTCCCCCGTTCTCATCGACCTGTATATGGCCGAGTTCTCCTGAAAATCCGGTGCTGCCTCTAAATATATGCGAGTCTAAAATAATGCCCGCGCCAATACCATTGCCGATGGACACAAAAATCTGATCCTTTACCTGTTTGCCGGCACCAAACCAATATTCCGCCAGGGCCATCCCTCTTGAACTTGTATCCAGAAAGCACGGGAATCCATACTTTTTTTCCAATAGATCAACCAAATCCAAATGGTTCCAGCTTTCGATATTCGGGCAAAAAATAATCCGGCCTTCCTGATAATTCACCATTCCACTGATGGAAACCCCGATACCGATTATTTTGCTGCGATCATATCTTGAAATCAATTCGTCTATAAAAAGAATAAGATTCTCGACTTGAAATCCGGGAGTCTGAACAGTATGTTTCTCAACGATAGCGCCGTTCATTTGCACAATACCGATTTTGGTGGAATAAGAACCGATATCGACGCTGACAATATAGGCAAAATCCGGCTTGATTCGGAGAAGAATCGGCTTTCTTCCGCCTGTGGACTTCATTTCGCCAAATTCTTCGATGATTCCGGCTTTGATTAATTCATATACCTGCTTTGAAACGGTCGCTGGACTTAATCCGATCGCATTGGCAAGACTGTTTCTTGACAATGCTTCAGATTTAAAGATTGTCCGAATTATGTTCTTTGTGTTTTCCGATTCATTTTTAAACATATACAAATTCATTTTTCAAACTCCAACTGCGCTATAAATCAGACTTTATTATAAAGACAATTATATAATTTTTCCTGTGTTTGTCAATTGAATTATATCACGGGAAGAATTACAGCGCCATTTTTAATAATTCACTAAAAATAAATTGATTTTGTTACCAAATAATCAAAAAACATATTGACAAAATTTAGATGATAATTTAAACTTAATACGATAGAGACAATAAGTATGGAATA
>CAZJXH010000143.1:0-9628 GCA_964549475.1 uncultured Oscillospiraceae bacterium | reverse complement strand
ATTATACTTTAACCGTCCCTCTTTTGTATACTTTTTGGGGGTCAGACCAGTTCTTATGTTGCATTTTATTCCGTTTATGCAACACAAGAACCGTCCCCATGTTGCACCCATGTTCCAACCTGAGTTATTACACAACCTGCCGTACCCCCATGCTCCATTTCTTTTCGTAAGCGATTGCCCTGGTATTGCTGTGGCGTCCTTGAAACAATGCAGTACAAAGAATAAGAAGTTATTATTTCATTCCCATTCTTTCTATGAATACGTTTCAAGTACCGGAGATATCAAGGATCCTGCCAGAAAATACACAGAGTACTTAGAAAACAGTTCGTTTCCATACACGGTGGAATCTCATGGAGATCAGAAACAAATTTATGAATACTTGATATGATGGCATATACAGGATGAACGCATTGAATTAATCGTATTTCCACTTGATTTCATCTGATAATATTCGATTTAGCCCTCAAAATACCAAATTTGTTATCAAAATGCCAAAAATTATTCTGGCTACCAAAGCAGATGGATTTAGGATATAATAAAAATCGGGGGAGATTTTACAATTCATGACCATTCCTTATTGTTTTACGAAAGGAACGCAATATGAGGCGAAGAAGTATCCGCGTTCGTTTAATGATACTGATGATCTGTCTGACTGCGTTACCGGTAATGACGGTGACCTGGTTTGCTGCGAACAATACTCAAAATTCAGTGGAGAAGGAAATCCTTGATGCAAACATTTCCCGCATGAAATGGGTGGATCAGTACTTGTACGAAATGATAAAGCAGGTCGAGAGCATGTTTTATTCATTACAGACGGATACGCAGCTGATGCACAGCATGAACGACATTGACAGCCCGGACACCGAGGTCCAATTCAATACCCTGGGGTATATCCGGAACGCGCTCTATTCGGTGTTTTGTGCAAATTACCGAAAAGTGGACAAACTGACTTTCTATATCCATTCGAATAAAAAGGCTTTTTCAGTCAGTTTTTCAACCAGCGTGACCGTATCGACGCTTGATATCCAGGACAGCTCCTGGAGCCGAATCCTGGACAAGCCGGTCAATTTATATTTCAAGAAATCCGATGATGCGATATATGGTTTCCATAGCTTGAACCGATACGAGGATCTGAAGCTGATCGGAGGACTTTCTGTACGCATCAATAACGGAGTCTGGGATAGTATCAATGAAGTTTTGCAATCCGAGGGCGGAAGTTCGACCTACCTGATCAGTGACAAAGAGATCCTGTTGTCCAATACCACCGAAACAAAGGACACAAGCGAGATTCAGGAGCAGCTGGACAGTATGGATCTTCAAAATCCCGAGCTGGTGTATTTTAAAAAGAAAAATTATTACTATTTTATTAAAAAGATCGGAGACGGACAATTGACGGTTGTAAAAGCCATCCCGTTGACTACGATCACGCAAAGTGCGCTCAAGACCGTTACAGCCGGTATTCTGACAGGAAGCCTGTTCTCTCTTTTATCCATTCTGCTGGCGATCCTGATCTCTCTTCGGTTCAGCCGCCCGATCGTTCAACTCGCAAAAACAATGCGGATGGCACAGATACAGGATTTTGAAATGAAACCGATCCAGTACCGCGATGAAATTGGATTATTGGAGCACAGCTACAACTCCATGATGCAGCGCATCAAGGATATGATCGAAAACGAGTATCAAAAAAGCATCGAACTGAAGAACGCACAGCTTATGGCGCTTCAAGCCCAGATCAATCCGCATTTTCTGAACAATACGCTTCAGCTTATCGGCGGGATCGCTCTATCAAAAAATGTGCCTGAGATTTATCAGATTGTCCTGGCAATCAGTGATTTGTTCCGATACTCCATATGCACCGGGGATGACATGGTCTCGCTGAATGATGAATTGCAGCATATGCGGAACTATATCTTCATTCAGGAACACCGGTTTGTCGGCCAGTGCAAAATTGTTTTTTCAATTGATGAGACGCTGCTCGACAGCAGGCTCCCGAAGTTTACTATCCAGCCGATCGTAGAAAACGCATTTGAACATGGATTGCGGCACAAAGAAGGAATCTGGATCATGGAAATCCGGATTAAGCGCATTAAAAACAGAATCGTCATCATGGTAAAGGACAATGGCATCGGGATAAGCAAAGAACGCCTGGAGGAAGTCCGGACCAGACTGAGAAACTGTCTGCAGCCCGCGACGGATTCCTCCGCGGAGACGAATGGAATAAAAAGCAGAAAAGGGATCGGAATGCAAAACATCAACGCCCGGTTGAAGCTTCAATTCGGCAATGGCTATGGCACCAGGATTTTCAGCAAGCCGGGGGAGGGCGCCCTGGTTGTTCTGACATTGCCAATCGTAAAAGGGAAGGATGCAACGAATGTATAAGGTATTGATTATCGATGATGAACTTTGGTCCAGAGAAGTGGTGAAATCCCTCGGAGAATGGGAAAGCATGGATCTGACCGTTGTCGGCGAAGCGGAAAACGGGGCGGAAGGCCTAAGGATGGTTGCACAGATGGAACCGGACATTGTCATATCGGATATGCGGATGCCGGGGATCGAAGGGGTTGAACTTCTGAAAATGTTCGATGAGCGGTTTCCCTCTCTCAAAGTCATCATCATGAGCGGATATGACGATTTCGTATATCTGAAGCAAGCGATCCATTCCCGCGTAATAGAGTATTTATTGAAACCGATTAAGCCGGAGGAATTGAATGCCGCCCTGGCCCAATGTGTCCAGGATCTGGAACAGGCGCATCTGGCGACGGACATTTCCTGGCAGATGCCGCTTTTATTTGCGGATATCGACATTCTGGATAAATATCTGACCTACCGGCAGCAGGTTTTCGGATACTTGCTGGAGATGAACAAAGCGGCTGTCCTTCATGAGTTTGAAAAGCTGGGGACATTTCTCGAAAGCGCGCTTTTCCAGATCCAGGACCGGAACATCATGAGCAAGATCAGACGGGACTTTATTCTTATCCTGGAAGAATTCATTTCTGAAAACGGAATCAGCTTTTGCAGCATATGGAAAGATCGGGACCGGGAGGAGATCCTTATGGCATCGACCGGAGATTCCGTGGCGGATGCGGTTGCGGACATCAGCCGTCTTTACGGGGAAGCGATCAATGCGGCCGATGCATGTAGAAAAAACAAGAGACACATCAGTATCGAAGAGGTACAGGATTATATCGCCCGGCATTTCCAGGATCCAATCTCTTTGAATACGATTGCCCGGCATTTTTTCATCAGCAAAGAGCACTTAAGCCGGAAATTTAAAAATTCCACCGGGGAGAATCTCTCGGATTATATTTTTCGCAGCCGCATGGAGAAAGCAAGAGCACTGATTCTGGGACAAAAAGTTGAAATCAAGCATGTGGCACAGATGACAGGATATGTCGACATCGCTTACTTTTATAGAGTATTCAAAGGCCATTTCGGAGTGACCCCGGGAGAATTACGCAAAGATCCTTGAACATTCGGCGAATCGATTATAGCCCTTTGTGTTTTTTACCGATTGCAGCCACGATATGCACGTTAATAATGCTTTTCTTTGTACATATACTTCTTTACATATACTTCTTTACATATGCTTCTTTACATATGCTTCTTTATACATATAGGCAATAAGACCATCTGGAAAACAGATAATCCCTACTGAAAAAAATAAAAAATGCCTGTTGAGGAGCTGATTGATCAAATATATCAATATATTACAATAGAAGGAGCTAATATTCTGAAATGACGCAGGGCGCCGTCTTCTGTATACTAGTATATCATTATACTAATTAGCACCTGTTTTCCGATTCATTCAACAAGCGGAATAAACAGGGCGGCAAGGCAGGTGGAAGGATGAATCAGAATACAATCACATATGATAGCAAAGGGTTTATCATCAATGGGGAAAGAGTGTTCCTAATCGGCGGGGAATTCCATTATTTCAGGGTTCCTGCCGACCTTTGGGAAGACCGGCTGCAGAAAATGAAACGAACGGGCGCGAATCTAATATCGGTCTATATTCCGTGGAGCATGCACGAGCCGGAGGAAGGGAACGAGAGATGGTCAGGCGATTACGATCTGGACCGGTTTCTCAGATTATGCGAAAAATACAATTTCTATATACTAATAAAGCCGGGTCCGTATGTATGCGCGGAGCTTGATTTCGGTGGGCATCCCGATTGGCTTATCGCCAAGGTGGCGAACAAAGAAATTAAATTAAGGATGCTCAATGAAGGGTATCTGAAGCTATGCAGGAAATGGTATAAGAAAGTCAGCGAGAAGATCAACCCCTATTTGATTACAAACGGAGGGAAAATCATTGCGATCCAGATTGAGAACGAGTACGACCATCTTATTGCTTATGGCGAAGAAACGATTACGAAACAAGATGCGATCGATTACTTCCTATATCTGATCCATGTCATGGAGGAATATGGGGTGGATATCCCGAAATTCGCCAATGAAGCGGCTTTCCTGCGTGGAATGGGGGTGATCGAGACCCGTACTTACTATCCGAATATTCCCTGGCTGTGGATGTGGGAGTTTGATGCCTTTGACAAGAAAATCATGGAGGCAAAAAAAGGACAGCCGGATTGTCCGACCATGATCCTTGAACTGCAGGCGGGCTGGTTCGCCCAGATCGGTGTTCCTGCCTATAATCCTGATGTCAATGTCATTGAGTGTGTTTCAAAGAGTGTCCTGATTCTCGGTGCTTCGATTATGAATTATTATATGATGGCAGGCGGCACCTCGTTCCCGTTTATCGGAGCAAGAGGGGACATTGAACTGGGGGGGCTGGGCAATATCACAAGCTATGATTTCGGTTCCTCTCCAATCAGAGAGGATGGAGAGATCCATAAAGAAAAGTTCTATTGGATAAAAGGATTTATCCGGTTTGTCCAGGAATTTGCAGACATTATACTTGACAGCGATAAAGAATCGTATATCAGGCTGTTATCCGGCGGGGAGGATATCGCCGTGCTGCAGAGACATGGCGCAATTCCGGATACCGTACTGGACAAAAGCTTCGAGAATTTCAACACATACGAAAAGGGGAACAGCAACGGAAGATTCTTTTGCATCCGCAATCTGGAAAATGAGGATAAAACACTGACCTTGTTTGTTTCAAAGGCTCTGACAGGATCAGAATACCGATTTACGACAATTGTCAAAGCAAAAGAAACCAGGCTGATTCCGGTCGCATTTATAATTCCCGGATCGGACAGAAAAATCAATTATTCCACATCCGAAGTGCTGTTTTCGAGGAAATATGCGCGTGGGACGGTTTTTGTAATGTATGGAAAGAAAGGGTCCGCCGGAGAAACCTGTATCGACACAAACCCCGAAAATATCATGGTGGTTCAGGGAAATGTGACGATAGATAAAAACGAGAATGACAGCTTACTAAAATACACCCATTCAGATATATCCATCTTGAAGATCAATGATATTTATCTCATTATCATTGAAGAGGGAATGATCGGAAAAGTGGAAGAGCTGCCCGAGGGCCTTTTATTCCACAATTCCTACTTCATCAAGGTGATCAGCGAACAACAGGGATCGATCGAGCTGGACATCCAAGTCAAAGAGAATGAAGCGAACATCATCCGAATCTTCCCGATGCAGGACAATATTAAATTGAACCGGGCTATTGTGAACGAGAACCCGACCCAATTCCAATTTGAATATGATCGAAAATCCGGTATGTATACTGTCGATTTCAATTCCGGCCTATTCCACAATACTCCTCGGGTCGAATGGACTTCCGGCTGGAAGTACAGGCCGGACTCCGAGGAAGTGGATCCCTCTTATGACCATTCCGCCTGGCTCAGGCAGGACAGGCCGGTGTCGCTCGAAGAGATCGGTTTTATCAAACATGGATATTACTGGTACAGAAGTGATTTTGAACTGGGAGGAATTCCGGATAAGATATTCATGGATTATAAGCATAATAACACAGACCGGATGTTCATCTACATCAATGGAGCCGTGGTCTACAAGAGTCATAACAGAGAAATACGTCGGATGGATATCACCAGCGCCCTGCGATTTGGGAAAAACACGATTGCGATATTGTATGCGAATGAGTTCCACAACAAATCTCACCCCGCAGAGGGAGATATTATCAAATACAGTGGAATGATGAATCCCGTTGAGATCTACGGAAACTGCGTAAATAAGAAACCAGTCCGGATATCGCTGGATTCTTTCTATGTGAAGAAAGGACTCGCCGGAATGGCGGAAGGGTATACAACGCTCGAATACGATGACAGTTCATGGAATCCGGCGCCTGAAGCAAGAAAATTCGTAGTGGGACGGGAACTGGGCCATATCGTCTGGTTCAGAAGGAAATTCAAGTATGATATCGGAGAGAAATTCAATGCACCGCTGAAGTTCAAAACAGAAAAAGCGGATCAGAGGCTTACGGTTTATGTAAACGGAAAGCCGGTGGCACGATACGATATCCTGGGCCCGCAGGAGGAGTTTTACATTCCGGAACCCTATCTCAATCCCGGCGAAGAGAATGTGCTGTCGATCATCCTGGAATGTCCGGCATTTTATGAGGCAAGCCAGAGTGGATACCGCAGAGGATATATGTACAATCCCATATTGGAATCAAAGAATATAACGAAAAACGTCAAAGTTAAAATAACCTGATTCCATAAAATAATACGAAATATCAATAAAATACAATAGCGAAAGCTAATATTCTCAAATGACACAGAGGATCGCCTTCTATATACTGAAGGCATAATAAAACCAACAAGGAGGTAGTCGAAAAAATGAAAAGAATAATTTCCCTGGTTCTGGCTTCTGTTCTCATACTGACTGCAGTTACGGCATGTGATACGGTAAAACCTACCAATTCTGCATCAGAGCCGACAAAAGTTGATTTGAAGGTGTTTATGAGCATGCCGCAATTCAAGGATCAGATTGATCCCTATCTTGCAAAGTTTGTAACAAAAGAAATGACAGAAAAGAACATCGAGGTTAAAATCAATCTTGATATGCCGCCGAATGAAAAGGCGAACGAAATTCTCAGAGCCCGCCTTGCAGCCGGTAACAGCCCGGATGTGTTTACAATGAATCCTACCACTGATACGCCGGATTATTATAAAGCTGGCTATCTGGCAGATTTAACGGATCAGCCATTTGTGAAAACCGTACTGTCATCTACCCTGGAAGTATGTAAAGTCTATGATAAAGTATACGCGGTACCACTCGAGAGCTCTGCATGGGGATTGCTTTACAATAAGAAAATTTTTACCGACGTAGGCATTACTCCTGCCAGAACATTGGCTGAAATGACAGCAAATATAGCCAAACTGAAGGCTGCCAATATCACTCCTTTCATGTTGGCCTATCAAGATGGATGGGTTGCACAGCTTCTGCATGCGCTATCCGCGCAGGGCATAGTCAACACTTATAAAAAGACCTTTGTTACTGATATGAATGCAGGGAAAGGTTCTTATAAAGACATATCAGATATGTTCAAGATCATTGACATTGTCAATCAGAATGGTACCGCTAAAGCATCTGAAGTCGGTTACACAACAGGAGCGACTGATTTCGCAAATGGGAAAGCGGCTATGTGGATCATGGGTACATGGGCAGCTGATCCAATCCTGAAAGCCAATCCAAACATACAGATCGGCGCTGCTCCGCTGCCAGTCAGCGATGATGCGAAAGCAGCCATCATGATGCTTTCAGTTTCAAATGGACTTGGTGTGGCTTCGGACAGTAAAAACAAACCAACTGCTTTGGATTTAGCAAACTACATGCTCGATTCGAAAGATTCGTCTGCATTATTCGAAGCATTGAAATGGAACCATGTCACAACATTCCATACCTATACAACCAATTCCTGGAATGATGATGCAGCAACATATATCGGCCTTGGCAATGGTTTTTCGGAATTGAAACTTCCTGAAGCCGTTTCAGGAAACGAAGCGCCCAAGCAAATGCAGGCATATGCTGCAGGAACAGCAACAAAAGATGCAGTGATCGCAGCTCTTGATAAAGCATGGGCAGATTCGCTGAAATAAACGTTGTATGTAGTGTGAAGGACTGTTTATGAAATAACCCTGCAGGGTTCGTCTAAACATCTCAGGGAAAAAGGCGGTCCGACATAATGACGGTTTGTCATGAGGACTTGTTCTCCCTAGAAACATTGTGTTCCAAGGGAGTGCAAGTCCTCTGGTTTTTATGGATTAAATGTGATTGATAGTGAGGAGTGATGTTGAATGAATACAAAAAGAAAATGGAAGAAGACGACCACTCTTTTAGTGTTTGTATTTCCTGCTCTGTTATTCTACTCTGTATTTATGCTGGTTCCGGCTTTCGCGGGGATTTTCTACGGCTTGACGAATTGGAGTGGAAGAGGTGGTTCTGTATATAAATTCGTGGGATTCGCCAATTATATCGAAGCATTGATGGATGATAAGAACTTCTTGAATTCGCTTTGGATTACGTTAAAATACGTTGTACTCATGGTTGTGCTGCGAAATGTGATTGCCATGCTGCTGGCAGTTTTCATCGAATCCCGTAAACGTACCAAGACATTGTTCCGAACCATACTCTTCATGCCTAATATGCTCAGTATGATTATCGGAGGCTTTTTATGGATGTTTATTTACACCAGAGTACTTCCCTATATTGCAGAGAATACGATTTTAAAATTTCTTGATCAATTATGGATCGGCGATCCATTCTATTCTTTTATCGCTATTCTGATCACCGCTCTTTGGGGCGGAGTCGGCTGGCTGATGATTATTTATATCGCTGCACTTCAAGGTGTACCGCAGCAGCTGAAGGAATCCGCGCAAATTGACGGCGCAAATGCCTTTCAGACTTTTCTGCATATTACATTGCCAATGATTATGCCGGCGGTGACAATCGGTGTTTTTACAGCACTTAACAATGCATTCCAAGTCTTCGATGTTGTTTATGCGCTGACCGGCGGTGGCCCTGGCAGACAGCCAGGGGGCGTATGTCGTATTCGGTCAGTGCAAAGTAACGGCTGCGAAATAACGGCCGAATTGCGAAGTTCGATTTTTTTCAGGGGGTTGGACCGATCAATTGATGTGGTGTCGAGCCCAGCGGCTGGGGTCAGACAATAACGGACCCTCGCAAGTTCAAAGGGTTGTACGCGGGAGCGCGGCGGCGGTGTAAATTACGCACCGCTAGGGTTTCACAAGTTCGATATCTGGATTCTGCCCGTGACGCTCACGACGGGCGTATTCCAACAACGAGGAGGATTCACTTTGAAGAAGATTCATGGCGCGCTGATCGGCTCAGCGCTCGCCCTGCCGCTTACGGTCGGCATGGCCTTCGCAGCCGACCCGATGGCATCCGACACCAAGATCGCCTGCACCGAGATGAAGTACAGCTCGGAATTCCTCGCCCGGTACCCGACGGCACCGGCGGCCTGCCTCGAGGCGGTTGAGAAGGAAGGCAAGCGCTACGCCAAGTTCAATGCGAAAGTCTTCCTCAACAGCGCCGACCGCACCACGGTCCAGCTGTTGAACGTGAAGGGCGACCCGCTGACGACCTTCAGCTTCAAGCCAGGCCCGGACGCAGGGGTCAACATCGATGGCAAGAAGACGAAGTTCACCGAGTACGACGTGAAGTTCCC
>CAZJXH010000142.1:1025-9631 GCA_964549475.1 uncultured Oscillospiraceae bacterium | reverse complement strand
TGGGTGCAATATGGGGACGGTTCTTATGTTGCATAAACAAAATCAAATGCAACATAAGAACCGTCCCCATATTGCACCATATTGCAAGCGATTGCCCTGATTATCCCCGCAGAAGGACCATCAGGAGAAATCCATAAAAAAGGGCTGTGATAACCGGGATACCGATGACAAAAGACAAATGCCTTGTTTTATGCCGGATCAGAAACATTGTGATCATTTCGCCGATGCCGGCTCCTAAAAAAGCGAAAATAAAAAAAACCCGTTCTGGAATGCGCCATTTTTTCAATCGCGCCCGTTTTTTATCAACCACCATGATCAATGCGCCAAGCCCGTTGATGATTAAAAAATAAATCAGGACTTTGGACTCGTTTGTCAGGATGAGATTCAATTGATCCAGGAAGGATGTCAGCATGTTAATCATCATTTTTACACACAATCATTTCTGCCATTTCTGCCTATACAGGATGGACGGGCGTATGCGCCGGAAGAGAATCAAGCGCTTCTTCGACCGAAAGGAACATATGGTGCTCTCCGATTAAAGAAATAAACTCTGTCTTTTCGAACAACTGGCGGATTTCATGTTTGTCACTGGTATCGGTCAGTAACAGTCTGATGTTTGAAAGTCTGCAATACTCGACAATACTGACCATCGCATTCATTCCGGTTGCATCCATGTGATATGAATTTTCAAGCGACAAAATGACTGTTCTGGCACCTTTGCAATGCAATTTCACATATTCGACAAAGTTGTCGGAAGCGGCAAAGAAAAAGGGCCCGTTTACCGTCAGGACTTTCAAGGTGTCTGTACTGAGATCTTTGTTTAAAACCACTTTAGAGGAATTTGCCATGGAGACCATGAACAATACAACCGCAAGCAGCATTCCAACTTCGATCGCAACCACAAGATCAACCACAACAGTAAGCACAAACGTGATCACCAATACGAAAATATCCCGGTAGTGTGTTTTCAGCAACGATTTGAAGACGCGCCACTCACTCATATTGTAAGCTACAATAATAAGAATGGCGGATAGCGTTGTCATGGGGATCAGTTTGGCATAGGGCATCAATACAAGCATGACCAGTAAAACAGTGATGGAATGGACAATTCCGGCAACCGGCGTCCTTCCGCCGTTTTTCACATTGGCAGCGGATCTTGCCAACGCGCCTGTCGCAGGTATCCCGCCGAATAGAACAGAGCCGATGTTCGCAATTCCCTGAGCAATCAATTCGGTGTTGGAGTCGTGCTTGTCGATAACCAGCTTGTCTGTGACGACAGCGGACATCAGAGATTCGATTCCTGCCAGGATCGCAATGGTGAAAGCGGAACCGATCAGAGCGGGGACCTGTGTAAAATCAATCACAGGAACCGTCAAGGGGGGGAATCCGGCGGATAAAGTTGGAAAACGGCTTCCAATGGTTTCAACCGGGAATTTTAACAAGGAAACAAGGGGCGTTGTCACAAGAATGGCAATCAGCGGTCCAGGAATGCGTTTGTTGATTTTTGGCCATAGAATAATGATGGAAAGCGCCAGAACACCGATTCCCAGACTGTAAAAATTTGTCATGGAAAGATTGGAAAAGATGGCTTCCATCTTTCCAATGAATTCTGCCGGGACCTGCTTGATGCCAAGCCCGAAGAAATCGTTCAACTGCTGGGAGAAAATAACCAGGGCGACTCCGCTGGTGAACCCCGTGGTAATAGTACAAGGAATGAACCGGATAATGGATCCGAATCGCAGAATTCCCATGATAATCAAAATGACCCCGGCCATCAGCGTGGCCAGTACCAGGCCTTGATAACCGAATTTCAGCACAATGCCGTAAATAATCACTACAAAAGCTCCGGTGGGTCCTCCGATCTGGACCCGGCTTCCACCCAGAAGGGCGGTTAAAAACCCTGCAATGACGGCGGTATAAAGACCTTGTACCGGGGAAACCCCTGACGATATCGCAAGAGCGATAGACAATGGAATCGCAATGATTCCAACAATGATTCCTGCAATAATGTCATTGGTTAACTGCGCAGTGCTGTAATCTTTCATCGTTTCGATGATTTTTGGTCTAAACATGATGAATAAAGCCCTCCGATTTTGTTAGGTTTTAATTATAAAAGGAAACGAATAAATAGAAATGAAAACCACCTATGATTCCAGAATAAAATGTAAAAAAACCGGCTTAATAAAGAGCAAAAGCATTTATTCAGGGAATAACCCTTGCATATTCATCCGTCCATGTGTCCATCGTTGCATGACATCTTTTATCAGGAAAAAATAAATATAATAATTCACAAATCTATATAAACAATACCTATAATATAAATCTACTATTATTTTGTTTCCCTGTAAAGAGTAAAAAAGTATAAATATTGAAACAAATCGACATTTTTCATGTGCATTCATGACACTTTATGATAAAATAACAGTGATAATTCGATATTGGAGGGGAAAAGAATGGAAAATTCCGGAGCTCAAATGCAGGAAATCTTAAATCTCATCGGACTCATCCTTCCCTTATTAATCCCGATTGTGCTGATCCAATGGGCGCTCATGGTGGTCGCTCTGGTGAAATTATTCAAATCCGATGCGGAGCCGAAATTCATGCCGCGCTGGGCGTGGGCGCTGATCATCATCTTTGTGAATCTGTTCGGAGCCATCGTATATCTGATCATCGGGAGGCGAGAAGAGTGAATTCTGAGGAGTATGCAATTCAAACAATTCAACTGACCAAATCTTTCGGCTCATTCAAAGCCGTCGACCAATTGAGCCTGAATGTGCGAAAAGGCGAGGTGTTCGGCTTTCTGGGACCGAACGGCGCAGGAAAAACGACGACGCTCCGGATGCTCGCAGGCCTATCCAAACCGGATTCAGGAGAGATCAAGCTGCTGGACAGGAATGTCACATTCGGCAGCATGCGCGGGCGGGAGAGAATCGGGTATCTTCCCGATGTCCCGGAATGCTACGGTTATATGAAGCCGGTCGAGTTTTTAAGTTTTTGCGGAGCGCTTTTCGGGCTTGATGCTTCGAAACAGAAGAAAAGGTCCTTGGAACTGCTGGAGTTGGTCGGGCTTGAGAATGTCCACAAGCGGATCGGCGGATTTTCCCGAGGAATGAAGCAGCGGATCGGAATCGCACAGGCACTGATCAATGAACCGGAAATCGTCTTTATGGACGAGCCGGCTTCCGCACTGGATCCGATGGGACGTTATGATGTTATGGAGATTTTGACGAAATTGAAAGGAAGTACCACCGTGTTTTTTTCCACCCATATCCTTTCAGATATCGAGCGGGTATGCGATACCGTCGCTATCATCGACAAGGGCGTGATTCTCGAGCAGGGAAGCATTCTCGATCTCAAAAACAAATATGACAATCTGACCATCTCGGTCTCTTTCGCGGAAGACCTTCCAGAACAGGCGATCAGGACATTCGAGGAATCCGTCCAGCAGACAGGCTGGTGCGCCGGCATTACGGCGGATCCGGCGCGGGCTGTAAAAACGCTTCTGATCTGTGTTACGGACCGGTCTATCGCCCAAATGGAGATCCCAAGGCTGATCGCGGCACAGAAATTACCGCTGGAGACAATGAATTCCCATTCTCTTTCCTTGGAGGATGTGTTCTTAAAGGTGGTGGGCAAATGAGAATCGCATGGATCATGTTTAAAAAAGAGTGTTTCGAGAATTATAAGAAGAACCGATTTCTCGTCATGGCCGCAGTGCTTCTCCTGTTCGGCATCACAAGTCCTCTGACAGCGAAATACCTGCCGGAGATCATCAAAGCGATCCTGGGATCCACAGAGAATATACTCAAACTGGGCTTCCAGCTCCCGACCCCTACCATTGCGGATTCTTATACCCAATATTTCAAGAATCTCACACAAATGGGGATATTTGTCCAGCTTCTGTTGTTCATGGGGCTGATTTCCGAAGAAAAATCAAAAGGAACCGTCATTCTGGTTCTGACAAAAGCTGTTCCGCGAAAAACATTCCTCCTGGCCAAATTCACCGCCGGGTGTGTGGTCCTTTTCGCATCCCTGCTGGTTTCATCGATGGGATTTTATTATTATACCTATCTTCTCTTTGGCGAATGGCCAGCCCACGGCGCCCTTCTTGGAATCGCGGTGTATTTTCTTTTTTCTGTCTTCATTCTGGCGTATACCCTGTTTGCCAGCACGATGGCAAAATCCGTGGCGATTTCCGCACTGATTGCCATCGGCGGCTATTTTTCCCTTGGCATTATCGCCCTTCTTCCCAGAATTTCGGATTACTTTCCGATGAAACTGACCGATGCCGCTTATCAACTGAGCATGGGCGTTTCGACGGTCGGCGATTATACAAAATCCATTGTTGTTACATGCATCGGGATCGTTGTCCTGCTCGCGGTCTCGATTTTTTCTTTCCAGCGACAGGAACTATAGGAGGACAAAAGCCATCAGACATCGTACTTTAAAAATCTCCTCCCGGATTGGAGAGAACCACGGGAAACACTGGATCGACAGACTCATCGCGATCTCTTTAACCATTTCTTTTTTGGCGGTCTCGGTTTTTATTTTCCCTGCAATCAAGGTATATGCAGCAACGCCGACATTCGAAAATGCGTCAACCTATCAGACGGATGTGCGGAACCTGTTCCAGAATACGTATGACACGATGAGTGCGGAGACGAATTTTATCATTAAGGGAAACGATCTATGCAAGAATTTCCTCGAAACCGATGCGGCAGGACATTATAAAGTAACCAAGAATTCTCAAGGCGAAGATACATTCAATACGACACAGCTGGTTCAAATCCTTCCGGAAGAACAGCTGATGGATATGAAGGCATCGAATGACAATGCTTATGTGCGGATGGCGATGGAACAATATGCCGTTGCCAGCGGGGTGTCTTACCATTATGAAACCGATGGCACGATAACAGTCGACAGCATCACCTTCCGCTATGGATTCACCTGGCACGACGGATCTGCGGCCCTGGCGGCAAAAAACACCGTGATCAGCCATGTGAAGAGCTATCTGAATTCTTCCGCCTATCCATCCACCTCATCAGAATTTATCAAATTGAAGGCCATCAACAACTATATATGTGAAACATTCCAGTACGATTATCGTTTATTTGTAGAAGCAGAAAAATCCCAGACCATTTATACCGCATATGGCATGATCACCGATTCCGGTGCGATCGGCGGATACAAGAGGGGGGTATGCCAGGCATACGCCATGTATGGCTACATCATGCTGAAGCAGGCCGGATTCGAAGCGATCACGGTTGACGGGGAAGCGGGCGGAGGAGGACATGCCTGGAACATGACCAGGACACAATCCCAGTGGTATCATATCGATTTCACCTGGGATGATCCGATCTCCGATGGCAATCCATCTCCGTATATCTTGCGCCAAAGCGGAGCAGGAATTGTGGAGGAGACATATCTATTACGCACGGATGCGGAGCTTTCCGTCAATCACTCATGGTCTCCGATACAAAACGGGTATACCTATCCGGTTTCCGCAACCGTAAAAAATCCTGAAACAACGCCCATGCCATCCATTCTTCCGACGCAGTACAATCCTGTTCCGACAATCACCATGATTCCTCCGACGAAAGCTCCTGTCCATACGCCAACCAAAGCTGCGCCTACCAAGACTGCGCCAACCGCTGCCGGATCGGGAACAGGCAGTACCGCTTCCATCGCGGAAGCAACAACTAACACCGATTCCACAGAAAGGTCGGCACAGACAGCGACCCTGAGCATGGACACAAGCAGCGCATCCGACTCCACCCCGGGGCATCAGCCCACGACGGGAAGCGATTCGGACCGGAACCCGGGGATGACCAACCCCGTGTGGGCGGGCGGCCTCATTGTCCTGTCGCTGATCCTGGCCATGATGGGATTGATCGCATTCAGAAGAAAGGCAAGATATAAATAATGAAGGTAGAAATCAGAATGATTCAAAAAATATAGAATATAAAATTTGAAATTAAACATACAGAATGCAAAATACAGAATTAAGAAAGAATGCAGAATGAATGGATATAGAATAAAGGTGTTATTTTATACCAGTCCGGCAAGCGCCACAATGGCCTTCTGATAGATTTCCTCACACAAAAAAAGATCTTCCAGTTTAATGTATTCACCGGCCTGATGGGCGACATCATCCTCTTTGGTGAAGTTCGGCCCGAATGCGACAACATTCGGCATGGAGCGGGCATAAGTCCCGCCTCCGATGGCAATCGGCCTGCTCTCCTTGTGTGTGGCATTCCGGTAGACTTCGGATAATGCCTGGACCAATTCACTGTCTTTGTCTGTAAACAGGGGAGGAGTATCCTGAACCATTGCAATTTCGAGTCCGGCTTCCCTGCATTTGCTTCGTATCTGGGCAACAAGGTGTTCGACGTTTGCGGTGACCGGATAGCGGATGTCCAGTGTCATGGATACCGAATCCGCAGTCAGATCAAGCAATCCGGTATTGCAGGTCAATGAGCCGGAATCCACATCTTGAAAGCTTATTCCGAGTAATGAGCCATCGGTGGGCATTCCAACCGAATGGTTATAGAAATCGACAAATGGATGGCTTGACTGATGGGATCTTAACAGAAATCCGATCCGGGCCATGGCTTTTGATATCGCATTCTCGCCGAATTCCGGCATACTGGCATGCCCGGGAATCCCCTGGATGGTTTCCATTTTGATTTTGGCGGAATCGATACCGGAAAGAAGCTGATTTTCCGGATTTTCGATCCAGGCAAGAGTACAGGCGGCAGGAATCATGTTCGCCCGCTCGCCTCCGTTTGCAGAAAGAAGAATAATCGAACCGGAGGTCGGAAAGGGACTCTTGAACCGACCCTGGACAGTGACATGCAAAATTCCCTTTTCTGCAAAGATCACCGGGAATTTCGCATCGGGCGTGAAGCCGAAATCCGGGAGCGCCTGGCTTACCTTGTAGTGATCCATGCATTGACTTCCGCTTTCTTCGTCCAATCCAAGAATCAGTCTGATTCGGCAGGGCGGAGTGTATCCCCTGTCTTTCAGGGATTTCATCGCAAACAGACACGCCATTGCAGGTCCTTTGTCGTCATTCGTTCCTCTTGCGTACAGTTTGCCTTTTTCGATAAACGGGGCAAAAGGATCGAATGCCCATCCTTCCCCTGCAGGAACCACATCCAGATGGCACAGAATGGCGATTTCTTTGTCGCCTTCGCCGAATTCGATATATCCGGCATATCCATCCAGATCGCAGGCTTTGAATCCAAACTGTCTCCCGGCGTCCAGCATATAATGCAGCGCTTGGATGGTCTCGACTCCGAACGGAGCGCTTTCGACAGCCGAACCTTTGACGCTTGGAATGGCGAGCAGTCCTTCCAATGACTTGACCAGCTCGATTTGTTCTGTTGTACATTCTTTCAGATTCATTGGCAGCCCTCCTGAAAAAACAATAATCCACCCTGAAACAGGATGAATTATTGCGGTTTATTATTAATTAATCAGAGAATCAAAGAGATCCACCATGTATTCGTTATTCCTGTTCATGATGATCGTCTTTATCAGAAGACTCTGTGAGGACATCGGACGGGGCTTCTTCTGGCATTTTACTCTCTTTTTCTTCGTCGCTGCCTGTCTCTTCCGAGGCATCCGGTTTATCAGCGGAATTGTTCTTGGCCAAGAACCCTTTCTTTGCTCTGGAGGAAGAAATGGATGTGTCAAAGAAAGGAAGAACCGAGATGAGCGTGAATACCGTACCGATCAATGCGCCCAGCAGCATGTTGATATAGAAAGCGGATTTTGACATATTGGTCAGATAATTCGTCAAGGTGAAGCTGACGGTAGGCTCTTTGATGATAAGAACGGCTATATAGGCGAATTGGAGAAGGACAACGACTGCGATGGAAACAATCCCGACAATCCAGCGTCCTTTCTTATCCATCTTTGCTTTGGATAAGCGATATCCGAAAATGGCCAGATAAGAAACCAGATAAGCACAAAGGCAGGTGAGAAGGGACTGGGTGAAATTCGTGACCAACGCGCTGGTGGTGATCTTCCCTAACAGACCGTTGATGAAATCCATGATGTAGGGAAGCAGTAGCCATGGAATCGATCCGACGACCGCTCCAGCCAGAGTGAACAGGACTTTCTTCAGCAAGGATGCTTTGCCGGCTGTATCGATCCCTGTTTCTTCGGCGACTTCTCCGGCACTGTCCTCCGAAGAGTCATCCGAATCGGCGTTGTCATCCTCCGGATTGTCATCCGACTTTGAAGCAGCTTCCTTCATTTCATCGGCGAATGCCTTGGCACAATTCTCATGCATGTAGCAATAAAGATCATACACAAAGTCTTCTTTCTCTGCGCCCATCTCGCCGCATTCCTGACAACGGCCGACGGTGACGACCGCTACCTCCTGCAGCGATCCGACAAGCAATGCGATAATAAATTCAAGATCATCGGTTTTTAATTGGAGGGAGTCTTTGATCCGAATGCATAAAAAGTCATCGGTGACAGCATATTCGGTCAGCTTCATCGTCACCTTGTTCTTTTCCAATATCTCAAAAAGCTCGGTTTGCTGATCTTCGGTGATTCCAGGGACCGGAGTGATGAATGTTTTTTCGCCCTTTCCG
>CAZJXH010000142.1:0-1015 GCA_964549475.1 uncultured Oscillospiraceae bacterium | reverse complement strand
CCAGGCCGGAAAACAAATATCCCTGCTCATCCCCGTAAATATACGCACCACTGATGAGCCAGTCATTTTTTTCGGCGAAAGTCTGTAATTTTTTTGAAATAGAATTTTCTGAATACATGAAGCCACCTCGCAATTTTATTTAGCATTTTCCTTATATTATACATTATTACGAACGTTTTGCAAAAACGAACTATGACATTTTAAAGGCGTTTTTATTAACAATTCAACAAAATCACGGATATCGTTAAAATCAATCCGGTTCTATACTTCCTGAAGCACGATTTTATGTTCGACAAGAGCCATTTCAACAATTTTCGCTTTCACGGTCTTGGTTTCATAAAAGATATTTTCCATAAAAATCGAGTCGTCCGTCGGAATGATTTTATCGACGGATTCTAGAAACAAATTCTTTTCTCCCTTTTTATTTATCAGGTAAACATTCGATTCACACATCTTTTTTTTCCTCCAAATATTTTTTTAGCAGGATGATCGTTTCGTCTATATAGTGCGGAAGAGGCTCGCTCTTTACACCCGCGATCTGGATACGGTATTTGTTAAGCGGGATCAGCAGCTTCAATGCCCGGCTTTCGGCGATGGCTGCAGCCATTCTGGGGGTAAGCTCTCCAAGCATGGAATTGGCTGCGATAATACTGATCGAGCCGATGATCACCTCGAAATCCGAAACACTCGTTGAAATCGCGTTTTCTCCGGTCGCTCCTTCATTGGCTCCGGCTTTGAGCATGAGAGCGGTAGCCAGTGCATTGGTTCCAAAAGCGACAATATCCAGCTCGTTCCCGAAAACCTGACGGAGTTTCTCGATTACGGCTTTTCCGATTCCACCGCCCTGGGCGTCAATAATTGCAATTCTCATCACAGATCCTCCTTGTCACAGGTTCGAGTATAGCACAAACCACGGATCGATTTCAATTGGAATCTTGCGCAACTTAGGACAATGATAAATTGCAATATGGGGACGGTTCTTGTGTTGCATAAACAAAATAAAATGCAACACAAG
>CAZJXH010000141.1:0-9651 GCA_964549475.1 uncultured Oscillospiraceae bacterium | reverse complement strand
AAGGATCCGGTACGTCCCATGCCGGTCTGAACTTCATCAATGATGAGGAGAGCTCCATGCTTTTTGCAGCATGCCGCGACGGCCTGGATATATTCTTCTGTTGCCGGGATGATTCCGCTTTCGCCTTGGATCAATTCGAGCATCACTGCACAGGTGTCGTCGTCAATTGCCTCTTCCATGGCCTTGATGTCATTATAGGGAACATAATAAAATCCGGGGAAAAGGGGGCGAAAGGGCTTATTGTATTTTTCCTGCCCGGTTGCAGTGACGGCGGCAAGGGTTCTGCCGTGGAAAGAGTGGATTGCGGTGATGAATTTGATACGCGGCTGCTGTTTTTTGTCAAAATAGCCCCGAGCCAGCTTGATGGCCGCTTCATTGGCTTCGGATCCACTGTTGCCGAAAAAAACCTTGACCAGGCCTTTCGAAAGTTTCACCAGCTTCTCGGCAAGGTCTGCCTGTGGCTTTATATAGTATAAATTGGAACAATGGATGAGCTTCGCAGCCTGGGAGGAAATGGCTTCGACCAGTCGTTTGTTATTGTGCCCAAGCACGTTGACGGCGATTCCGCCATTCAGGTCCATGTATTTTTTTTGATCCGTTCCATAAAGATAAACTCCTTCTCCATGGGTGAAGCAGACAGGGATTCTCTTGCCGAACGTGTTCATAAAGTATTGATCGTCTTTATCCATTACTTCTCTTAATATTAAATCTTCCATATTTCGGTCCTTCCATTTAAAACAGATTTGTTTTCCCGTATTCTTTAGACCGATTGATTCTCATGAGCCCATCGGTTTTTTATTTTGCCAGCCCACTTTCGCGGACTTGTTTATGCAGAATCTATGTTCTTGTCAAAATCAGATTTTTTCTCCAAAATAGTATGGTCGTCGCTCTTTCATAATCATGGTCCCGATTCCTTTGTTTGTAAAGATTTCGAGCAGCAGACAATGTGGAATCCGGCCATCGATGATATGTGCGCGGCCGACGCCGCCGTTGATGGTGTCGAGGCAGCCCAGGACTTTGGGAATCATCCCTCCATGGATCACTTTGTTCCGGATCAGTTCCTGAGCCTCGTCTTCGATCAAAGATGGAATAACGAATTCCACACCGTCGTCTGTCATCATTTTGACGCCTTCGACATCAGTAAGGGTAATCAGTTTCTCTGCTTTCAATGCAACAGCGATCTCCCCCGCTACCGTATCGGCATTGATATTATAGCTTTGCCCGTCGATTCCGATTCCGATCGGTGCGACAACAGGGATATATTCATCGCTTGCAAGCATTTCAAGGACTTTGGTGTTTATTTTGACAATCTCACCGACAAATCCAAGATCGATTGGATTTCCGTCTGAATCTTTCTCCAGCTTCCTGCATTCGATAAGGTTTCCGTCAATCCCACAGATGCCAATGGCCTTGGCCCCTTTTCTATTGAGCAGCGAGACGATTTCCTTGTTTGTTTTCCCAACCAGGACCATTCTTGCAACATCCATTGTCTCCTTGTCGGTGACACGAAGTCCTTTCTTGAATTCGGAAGAAATGCTCAGTTTGTTCAGCATCGCACTGATATCCGGTCCGCCGCCATGGACGATGACAGGGTTGATGCCAATATATTTTAAAAGGGTGATATCCTCCATTACATCATTTTTCAGTTCATCATTGATCATGGCGTTTCCGCCGTACTTGATCACAACAGTTTTACCGGACAGCCGCTGCATGTAGGGGAGCGCTTCGATTAGAATCTCCGCTTTCGAAATCAATTCACTCATATCGATTTTTGGTCCCAAGGCATTGAAATTCATCATAACCCACCTCCAATTTGCATCAGCCCGGTATTCTCAGGGATACCGATCATGCAATTCAATGATTGAACCGCCTGCAGGGCGGAGCCTTTTCCTAAATTGTCAATCGCCGAAAGGATCACGGCGCGTCCGGTGTGCTCGTCAACGAAAACCGAAATATCCACAAAATTTGTCATTGCGACATTTTTTGTTTCGGGGCAGATCCCCAACGGCAGAATACGAACAAAAAATTCTCCCTCGTAATTCTGCGAATAAATCCGATGCAATTCCAAAGCACTTACAGGAGTAGTTAATGTGGCATAAATTGTCGCGAGCATTCCCCGCTTCATTGGCGCAAGATGGGGGGTGAATGATACAGAAATGTCTTTTCCTGCCATGAAAGACAGCTCCTGCTCGATTTCCGAGGTATGCCGATGTCAGATCACTCCATATGCCTTATAATTTGATTCCGCTTCGCAGAATTGATAGGGCAGGTCCGCTTTCCGTCCTGCTCCCGTTACGCCGGAGGTTGCATCGATGATAATCGATGCGGGGTCGATAAGCGATTGTGTTAATAAAGGACGGATTCCCAGAATGGAACAAGTCGGATAACATCCCGGATTTGCTACCAGGGATGCATTGGCGATCCTGCTGCGGTATAGCTCCGGCAATCCGTAGACTGCGTTTTCCGATAAATCCGGATCGGGATGGGCAAGTTTGTATGCTTTCTCATAAACGGAAACGTCCCGGTATCGGAAATCCCCGCTATGATCCAATACACGGAGTCCCAGACCAATCAACTGTGGAACCAGTTTCGCAGAAACCCCGTGTGGAAGACAGGTGATCGCAATATCACAAGAACCAGCGATGTCATTGACATTCAGGTCGACACATTCCATATCAACCATCCCCCGAAAGGCGGGATACACTTCTGAAAATCGCTTCCCAATATAGGACTGCGAGATCAGCCGATTGATCTGGAAAGATGGATGGTTGTATAAAATACGCACCAGCTCCATTCCAACATACCCTGTGGCTCCAATAATTCCGATTCTGATTTTATCTTTCAAGTGTGATCCCTCCTAAAATTGAATGAATAAATAGTGTATAAAATTAATAAATATACACTATAATGTATAAACGATAAGAAATCAAGCTATTTATACTTATTTTACGCCGAATATATATATTTCACAAGTTAATTGA
This sequence comes from uncultured Oscillospiraceae bacterium, assembly GCA_964549475.1. Taxonomy (GTDB): domain Bacteria; phylum Bacillota; class Clostridia; order Saccharofermentanales; family UBA5734; genus JBBQKF01. The sequence goes on along the minus strand of CAZJXH010000141.1, from coordinate 6,670 downwards.
AATAAAATGCTTGAAACACAGTTGTTTTGCATCAATCATAAAAGAGTATAATACCAACAATGTCATTATGTTTTATTACAAAAAAGCTTCTATTTTTTCAATTTGAATGGGTGGGGTTTGTGATGGTATTTAAGGACTGTTTTATAAATATATAGAATAAACGGTCAAAACAGGGCAAAAGATCGCCTAAAAAGCCTTAAAATGGCATAAAAACAACAACTCTTCAAAAAATTATGAATAAATGTGGCAAAAACACAAAAGCATGGTACTGTATTGACAAATAAACGACAAAACATTTGGTAAGTTTTGCATATAGAATTATTCCGAATAATTTGGTATATTTGATGAGTGATAAAAAATAAATTCATACACAAATTTGTGAGGTTAATTTGGAGGGAAAGAAATGTCAAATGTAATTTTAAAAAATGTAGTCAAGAAATATGATGGCGGTGTTATAGCGGTTAGCGATTTCAATTTGGATATCGCAGACAAGGAATTCATTATTCTTGTCGGTCCTTCAGGCTGTGGTAAATCCACTACGCTGAGAATGATCGCAGGACTTGAAGAAATTTCTTCCGGTGAGATCTATATCGGGGACAAGCTTGTCAATGACGTTCAGCCGAAAGACAGAGATATCGCCATGGTCTTCCAGAATTATGCATTGTATCCCCATATGACCGTATTTGACAATATGGCATTCGGACTGAAGCTTCGTAAAATTCCAAAGAACGATATTAAGAGAAGAGTAACAGAAGCTGCCCGTATCCTTGAGATCGAGCACTTATTGGACAGAAAGCCGAAGGCTTTATCCGGAGGACAAAGACAGCGTGTTGCATTAGGCCGCGCCATTGTCCGGGATCCTAAAGTGTTCCTGATGGATGAGCCATTATCCAACCTGGACGCAAAACTCCGTGTCCAGATGCGTATCGAAATCACCAAACTTCATCAGAGACTGCAGACAACCATCATCTATGTTACCCATGATCAGACAGAAGCTATGACAATGGGTACCAGAATCGTTGTTATGAAAGACGGATTCATCCAGCAAGTGGATTCTCCTACAGCATTGTATCAGAACCCGGTAAACACTTTCGTTGCAGGATTTATCGGGATGCCTCCGATGAACTTCTTCACGATGGCCTTTTCTCAGAAAGGCGATGATTTCTATCTTGATGCAGAAGGATTGAGCATCAAATTACCCAAAGACACCGTTTCTGATGCCACAAAAGAGTATGTCGGCAAGGAAGTCATCATGGGTGTCCGTCCGGAAGCAATCATGTTTGAAGAAGAAATCATCAGCAAATCTCCAGATACTACTTTTACCGCTTTACTGGAAGTTGTTGAAATGCTTGGATCCGAAACATTGCTTTATTTGAACATCAAAGGATTAAGTGCGACCGCTCGTGTCAGCCCATTGTGCCCGGCGAAAGCAGGAGAGACATTCAAGCTTTGCATCGACGGAAAACGCATCAAACTGTTCGACAAAGAGACAGAGAAAGTTATTGCACGCGCATAACCGAAACAAGAAAAAACCGAAAGACGTCCCTTGTCAAGGGACGTCTTTTTTTATACAAATGACATTGAATCGTGTTATTTTTATGGACAAAACAAAAAATATGAGCAGAATTGGCGTTTATCTATTGCAACATTTCAATGAAAAATATACTATATATAGGAAGGGTTGATGCCAACCCTGTTCGAATTACATTGAAATTCCGGAAGAACCAAATATATATGTAGGAAGGTGTCATTATGGAAGAAATAAAAAAATGTATCAGAGAAGCAGCAAAGATTTTAAATAACGTGGCAGGAGTCCTTGATTATGATGGTGTCGTGATTGCCTGTACCGATGAGTCCCGCGAGGGAAGTGAAGACTCCTCCACCCGTGCGGTGTTTTTATCCGATGAGAAGATGTCTATAACATCCGGAAGGACTTATATGAAACTTGCCCTCGGAGACAAGACGAATCATGTCTGCTTTATAGATGGAACAGATGTTGTTTCCCGTACCTATCTTGAACTGCTGGCCAACTGGATTTATGCCGCTTTGAAGGAAAGAAACACCGATGCAGAGCGCGAATCTTTCTTAAAGAAAGTCCTTCTCGAAAACGAATTGCCCAGTGATATTCCCTTAAAATCCCGTGAATTCAAAATTCCATATGCATCGACCAGAGTGGCATTTATTGTTCGTGTCGAGCAAAACGAAGGCGTGGTCTGCCTTGAGATTCTACAGAATCTGCTGCCTGACCGGAAGAAGGACCATGTCCTTGCCATGGACGAGGAAACCATCGTCCTTTTGGTTGAGATCGCCAGAGACGAACCGGACAAGATCAGCAATATAGCAAAAATGGTTTTAGACAATCTCAATGCGGAATCCATGACAAAGGTCCATATTGGAATCGGCATGTATGCAGATACGTTGAAAGATGCGGCGAAATCGTATCGGGAAGCCTCTCTTGCACTGACGGTCGGAAGCATTTTCGAAGCCGATAGCTATGTTATGCGTTATGACCGCCTGGGTCTTGGCCGCCTGATTTATCAACTGCCGTCAACCCTTTGCAATATGTTCCTGGACGAAGTTTTTTCGAAAGGCGCATATGAGGCGCTTGACAATGAAACACTATTAACCATACAGAAATTCTTCGAAAACAATTTAAACGGCAGCGAGACATCGCGTCAGTTGTTTGTCCATAGGAACACACTGGTTTATCGTCTGGACAAAGTCCAGAAAATCACCGGACTGGATTTGCGCAACTTCGACGACGCAGTCCTGTTCAAGCTGGCTTCCATGGTGCGCCGCTACCTTGAGAAGCAGGAAAAAGGAACATTCAAGCAGTCCACCAATAAATGGTGGAATAAATGATGCTTAGAACATAGTTGAATCTGGAGGGTTTGTTTTGATTGAATTTCGTAATGTAAGCATGAGCTATAAGACAGGAATTCAAGCTTTGAAAAATGTAAGTTTCAAGGTGCAAGACGGAGAATTTGTATTTATCATCGGTCTGAGTGGATCCGGGAAATCCACGCTTGTCAAACTTTTGACATGTGAAGAGAACCCCTCGAAGGGGAATGTTTTTATCGACGATTATGACATTTCTTTTTTAAAAAGAAGTCTCATTCCTTATCTAAGACGAAACATCGGCATGGTATTCCAGGATTTTCGTTTGATTTATTCCAAAACGGTTTATGAGAATGTGGCGTTCGCCATGGAGATCATCGGTGCATCGCCAAAATTGATCAAGCATCGTGTTCCGATTGTATTGAGTATTGTCGGGTTGCGCGACAAAGCGTTCGTCAAGGCCAATGAGTTGTCCGGCGGGGAGCAGCAGCGCGTTGTCATCGCACGCGCCATGGTAAACAACCCGATGCTGATTCTGGCGGATGAGCCGACTGGAAATCTCGACCCGGTCAACAGTGAATTGATCATGGCTCTTCTCGAAGAAATCAACTACAGCGGAACCACGGTTATTGTATGCACACATGAAAGCAGCATCGTCAACAGAATGCGCAGGCGTGTTATTGAAATTTCAGACGGATCCCTGGTGAGGGATGAGATGCTGGGGGAATACAACCTTGCAACCAGCAGCGAAAATCAAAAAAAGAAAAGCAAGGGTGCCAAACAACGTTCTCCTGCCTCTTTACCGCCTTCAAAGAAGAAACAGGCGGCTCATGGCGTTCCTTTCGTCCGGAATATCAACATTAAATTTGGCGACGAGGAAAATATGGAAAATGAAGAAGACAACATAGAAAACACAGAAGATGCCATGAACCTTGCGGATATAGACCTTACGGATATAGACCCCGCGGATATAGATCTCACCGATACGGACCTCATCGATATGGATCTTACCCGCATAGGCAATGCCGACGCGGATGTTATTGATATTGACATCACAAAAATAAGGATTACCGGAAGTGTGGAGAAAAATACAGACGGTCCGGCTTTTTCAAAAGAAATCGGGGACAAGCAGACACTCTCCCCTGTAGAAAAGAAAACCATGCCCTCTGCTTCGGACTATTATCAAAAATGGGTTCAGAATTATAAGAAACAGAATGCAGAGAAAAAGAACAGCGTGCAAAAAACCAGTGAGAAAACCAGTGAGAAAACAATAAACGAGACGATTGATTTTCAAACCCTGATCAAACCGCAGCGTGTCGGAGAACCTGCTTCAACGGAGGACTTGAAATGAAACTGTCAACGATAAGGCAATCCATCAAAGAAGGTATTGCAAATGTAGTCCGACATCCTTTGGTTACCATCGCATCCATCACAACAATCGCCATGATGCTGGTACTGATCGGCGCATTCATCCTGTTTTCAGCCAATGCGAATCAAATTGCGACCAATGTAAGTCAGCAACCCCCGATACTGTTATGGATGGAGTATGATACGACTCCTCAGGCGGTAGAGGCGATTGATAGCGCATTAAAGACGGACATAATGGTTAAAACCTATCAGATGCAGACTCCGGCAGACAATTTCGCCCAGTTTCAAAAAGATCTGGGGAACGATTCGCAAGTCCTGGCCGGCTTTGACTCTACGCTTTTACCTTATACCTTCACCATCCAGCTTGCCAACACGTCCCAGATCGAAGAATTCAAGACGAAGATGGAAGGCTTGCTGGGAGTGCGAAAAGTGGAGTACAGCCAGCCAGTGACAGAATTTCTGAATAAAGCAAGGAATGCAGTCAATTTCTCCACCCTGATTGTGTTTGTTGTTCTGTGCGGAATCGCCTTGTTTATTATTTCAAATATGGTTCGCATCGCTGTGTTTTCAAGAGCGGAAGAAATTGGCATAATGAAATACGTTGGTGCGACCAATTGGTATATCAGAGTCCCTTATATAATTGAAGGGAGCGTTGTCGGATTCATCGGAGCCGTTTTCGCCAATATCATCGTGCTTTTTATTTACTCTCTTTTGTTCAAGAGCGTTATGAACGGGGAGAACAGCATTTCGTTTTTTCAAATGGTACCGGTCTCGAATCTGGCGAAAACGGTGATTCTGATCAATACTTTGCTTGGTGTTGTTGTCGGTGCAGCGGGGAGCGCTCTTTCCGTCAAACGCCATGTGAAAGTCTGATTTCAATGAAAGGAGCCAGAGAAACGTGAAATATAGAATGGAATCCAAGCCTTGCAAAAAGGCAAGACCAAAACGGAATAAATGTTTTTTCGTTTCAGGAATTGTTGTTCTTTCTATTTTACTATCGATTTTCCAGCCAGCGGCGATTTTCTCGAATTCTCCGGTCGATGCGGCGACAATTTCGTCATTCACCTCGAAACAGGAGGAAATCGACAAACAGCTGGAGGAAATAAAAAAGGAGAAGGAAGCCCTCAAAAACAAGTCCAAAGAACTGGTAGGGACCCTTTCCTGGTTGAACAGCAAAACGGCTGAACAAAGAGCAAAATACCAAGAACTGGTTGAAGAAAAGAACAATGCATTCACCGAAATGGAAAATTCTCTGGCAGAGGCGAAATCAGCAGAAGAAGACGTTGTGAAGAAGCAGGAGCAGTACCGGAAAAGACTTCAGGCCATGTTCGAAAACAGGAATAAAGGAACATTGGAAATGCTGTTCGACGCACAGGACATCAAAGGATTCCTGGCTAATGTCCAACTGATTGCCATCATCGCGGAAAGCGACAAGAAAATATTGAATGAGCTGATTGCCGCCAAAGACGAGGCGTTATTGAAAAAAACAGAGGCAGAGGCGTATTGTGTAAAAATGCAGACTTTCGTCGACCAGAAAAATGCGGAGATCAACGCACTGAAGAACGATGTCACGGAGACACAGGCTGAAATCGATGCGAAGAAAGCAGAACTGGCAAAAGCAGAAAAAGAAGAATCGGATCTGGTAAAAGAATCCAGTGAGATCGCGGCGGCGATAAAAAAGCTGCAGTCCTCCGGCGGATATTATGGCGGGACGATGGTCTGGCCGACACCGGGATACACCTCGATCAATCCGGCGAATGCTTTTGGCATGCGGATGCACCCGATTTATCATTATTGGAGGATGCACAACGGAGTGGATATCGGCGCGCCGTTTGATTCCAAAATCGTCGCGGCGGCGAACGGCAAGGTCATTGTAGTCAGTACGATTTCCGGGTATAATTCGGTATCCGGGAATAATTTCGGCGGATCCGGTTACGGGAATTATATCATCATCGACCACGGCGGTGGAGTTTCAAGCACCTATGCTCACTGCAAACTGCTCAAGGTTAAGCTTGGAGATACGGTGAAAGCGGGACAATGGATTGCAATTACAGGAAGCACAGGCCTTTCGACAGGCGCGCATTTGCATTTTGAAATACGGGAAAGTGGAACTCCGGTCAATCCGATTCAGACGAAATATCTGGGGACAAAACAGTGAGCCGGATGAATCCGATAAAAGATTCAGCTATATGGCGTAATTGTTGATAACAAGCAAAATGGAACCCAGGAAGGGTTTAATGATTTAGGAACTTATGCTATGATGATGAGATCGCATAAGTTCTTATCTTTGATACAAGGTTTTACTACAATGATGAAAGGGAATCCAACGAATGAGCAACAATGATTTTATCCATCAGAAAATCCAAGTGGAAGCTCCAATGGAACAGACTGTGGCAGAAGAGGCAAAACGGCAAAAATCAATTCTAATGAAACGGACGATCGGAACGGGAATTATCAGCGTACT
>CAZJXH010000140.1:0-9659 GCA_964549475.1 uncultured Oscillospiraceae bacterium | reverse complement strand
CCATTCGCTCCGGTATGTCTCATACATGCTATCCGCTGCAGAAACTCCAAACCGATCATAAAGTACATTGTGCGCGTTATACTCATCTGTCATATTTGCATTCAATTCAGCGATCGACCACCAATAAGTGCTGCTGCCGGTCAAACTGATTTTGAAATACCGCGCTGTAGTTGCATCGCTCAGAACCAGTGTGAGTCTTTGGGTAGGAGCAACCTCCACCGTAGTAGAAATATTCCACCAGCTGGATCCATCCCAGGATGCCTGGAGCTGGTAGTTAACCGGTTCATCGGTGGACCACTGGCCTGAATTCAAACAAACCTGGTCGAAAGTCTTTGCCGCGCCCATGTCGACCTGGACCCACTGGCCGCTTGCCTGCGCGGTGCCATTGGTCCATCGGGTGCCGATGTCTCCATCAATCGAGTAGCCGATATCCGCACCATCCGATGCGGTCACGACCCATGCTGTTCTGTTTAATTGCGGCTTGCCCATCGGAGACATCCAGCCTTCCATTTGCAGCCATCCTCCAAGATTTGTTCCGCAAAGCTGTACTGCTGATCCTGAGCCATAATTGTTTTTGATCAACGTGCCGCTGGTTTTCAAAAAGTCACTTGAGCACAAGGATGCACCAATTGTACACGACGACAACAAATACATGGATTGTGTTAAGAGACTGATTGCGAGAACAATGGATAATACTTTTCTTTTGACTTTCATTGAATTTACCTCCTTCTTTTTTCCCCTTTTACTATAAAATTTGTACTTTTATTCAGCGGTTCATGGCGAATCGCTTAATAACCGGATTTTATCGGCATAGCAAGGAAGTAATATTGTTATGATCGAGAATACCCCTTATCGGGAATACCCCTTATATGGATATCAGGTTATTTCCACTTGTACATTTCTTGTAATATATTTTGGCTCTATAATTGGATGATAGAGATACCCTCTGCGGTATCCGCTTTGCATTGCCTCATAGAAGGCCGGACATTCCAGAATGATGGACAGTACATTCTCTCCTCCCGAATGGAGATAAGTTTCCGGAATGTGAAATTCCTCCTGAGGTCCCAGAATATCATAGCGCGCAGCAGCTCTTCCATTGATATAGACCGTAAGCCGCTGATCCGCTCTCTCCGTTTTAAACATCAATGGAGCGTTGAATTCTTTTCCAATATCGTATTTGAATTTTCTCCTGAACCAGACGATGTGTCCAAGCTCGCGTCCTACAACAAATTTTCTTGATGCTGGAACCGGATTCCACAAATGATCGTCGTATTCAGATGTCGTGTACCCTTCGGTCATTCCGGCAAGGCCCTTCTTGACATAAAAAGAACCGATCGTTATATTGGTTTTCTTATTATTTGAATAGCTGCCATAGATTTCAATGGGGTTCATCATCCCGCTGAATTTTACTAGATCCCCTTCATGAGGGTGGGACTTGTTGTGGAACTCATTCGCATATAATATAGCAATGGTATTTTCCCCTGGTTTTAAAACAGGGGTTATATTCATCTGGTGGATTGTCCTGTTATTGCTTTTATAAACCAGATTCCCATTGATGTAGATAAACATTCGGTCTGTATTGTTGTGTTTATAGTTCATCCATATCATGCCGGGGGACTCTTCCAGTTCAAACCGGGCTCTGAACCAATAATATCCATGTTCGATCAATCCTGCTTCTTCAAGAGACATCGGCTTCTCCAAGTATCGCCATGTCGAATGGTCATATTTTTCATTGATTTCAGAAGAATCGGGACAGTATTTCCAATCCGATGTCCACTGGAATTCGGGCTTGTCAGGAAAAGAACCCGCATGAAAATTTATTGTATACATGCCTGTCTTCTCATCCAATATAAATGGCTGCTTCTTTCCGTCCATCGTCGCATAGCAGGGGTGCATACGATCCGTCATAGGGAACAAGCGGATGTCATTGCGGCTGTTCTCTTTCCACTGCATCTCAAGCACAATGTTTTCGGACTGTTCTCTGATTTCCTGGATGTAGTATGAATGGTGGAATAGCAGGCCAGTGGAAAGCTCCTCCACCCTTCCCGACAGTTCCTCCTCCAGCAGAAACAGGTAAACATCGCTGACTTTTAGTATGATGATATCCGAATGGATGTATTTCAACAGGCTGCCGGTCTCATGTGCAATCACATCAACATTGCCTTTTATCACCTTAATGGCATTTGGTTCGGCATTCATGCATGTCTCCCCGTCGGTACCGCCTTTCCCGACCATGGCAAACGCCGTTTTCTTTTCATATTTCCTTGAAAAAAGCACTTCGGATGTCGAATAGGCTAGAACAATGTCTGTTCCCGGGATTTTAAAATCGATTGGAAACATTTTTGTCTCTTTCGCTTTGACGATTGCTTTAAAGGTATATTCCGTACCCGCCATATCTGCCGATATGTTTATCATCAGTTTTTTATCGTCGTCTTCAAGGTTTCTTACAAAGAAAAATCTTCCGTTTTCGTTTCCCTCTTCATAAGTATTGAAGTTTTCGCCGCTTTGACTCAAATCATCATCCGTTTCCGCTCCATTATTTCTTAGAATCGCAATATCCTCGCCCCCGCGAAGAAGCTTGACAAATGATCGCTTATCGCTGTTCAGGATGATGCTGGAAAACTCCCCGGCAAAGCGTATGAATCCTTTGATCCAGTAGTATTTCTCCTTATGGAGCTCTCCCCATTCCCTTATCGGTGATCCGCCAAAGTCATAACTCGTGATATTGCCAAGGCCCCCGAGAAAAATCACATCCCCTCTTGCTCCGATGAATGGAAAAGAGGTTCCTCCTACCATCATATAGTAGTTCAGAATGGACGCCCCCTGGATCAGCACGCTTTTTGAAACACTTTCAATCAAATCAAGCTGCGGATTGTAATCCGGAACGCCAATCTGGGCAAACCATCCAGCCTGCAGTTCGAGAATCATCACAGGGCAATCCGGCTGACTTTTCTTCGACTCTATTATTTTATTTTCAAAAAGTCCGAATTCCCACATCCAAAGGCCGGGGATATTCGGATAGTATGTGCGGGTGTCGATGATGCCCTTTCCCCTCAGGAAGGCCGCTTCATTTGCAAATTTGGGGATATCAATCCCGACTTCCTCCATCGTGCCTTTAAGAAAAATAAAATAAATCATGGCATCTTCTTGTGTGATATGTTCTTCTCCATATTCCATCAAGTGGTCGTACTCGTTCTCAATCTGGATCGCAATGATTCTCCCGCCTTTTGTGATCAGGTAAGGGTGGATTTTCTCACTGACTTTCTTATACCATTTCTTGCATAAATCAAGGTACCCTTCATTCAGCATTCTCAGCTTGATTTCCTTGTTCGCCACCTTGGCGATAAGCCAATCGGGATGCCCACCGAAATCAAGCTCCGCGCATACATACGGTCCTGGTTTGATGAGGATGTAAAAATTGTATTTTTCGCATAATTTGAGAAATCGATCCAGATCATAATCCCCGGACCATCTTTCGATTCCTTCCTCCGGCTCGTGCATGCTCCATGGGATATAGACCGATATAAGGTTCGCTCCCATTCGCTTCATCTTCCGCAGCCGGTCTTCCCAGAGATCGGCAGGCACTCTGAAATAATGAAATTCTCCGCCGATCAGAAATATTCTTTTCCCGTTGATGAGGAATCCTTTTTGATCATAGGAAATGATATCTTTATTCATTGCATTAGCCCTTCCTTTATAATAACGATAAAGAGGTAAAAATTATTCAAGGAGGATGTCGATTCGATAGACAAATCCGTCACGGATCTGTTGAGAATACGGCATTGGGATCACGCTGCCCTCCAAAGGGATGGATTCCGTGTCCTTTTGAATGATCATCTTGCTGATTCTGGCTGCTGTTTGTCCGAAAGTGTCTTTCCTGCTTTCGTTATGGCAGACAACCAAGATTTTACCCAGGAAGTTATAGGCAAAACAGTTGGCCGGTATTTCCATTTTGGTGCATTTCATATCCCGGTATTCCTCAACCTCTTTCTTTTCTTTTGAAAACAGCCATCCAGGAATAACTGGCTTGAATTCCAGACATAATTCCTTCTCTTCATTCAAGTAGAAAGGTTTCTTCCCTGACGTCATATAAAGCCACATACTAAGCAATTCTGCCGATGCTCCTGTCAACCGTGACACGAACCCTGTGCCATGGGCTTTTTCGTCCACATGGACCGAGCTTGCAATAAAGGATGAATTTTCGAGAATGCTTCTCCCGTATACCTCAGGATTCAGGAATGGAATCAGCGCACTCTTGAAACACTCGAAAAACTCATCGTACAAACCACAGCGCAACAGTTCAAGAAAATATTTATATTCCATATGCAGAAAGACCGCTTCGTTCTCCAGCCATCCTCTTGGGAAAATATTCTGTCTCCCGATCTCTTTTGTTTCTTCCATGATATTGTCATTGACCTTGTACATCCCCAGCTTGTTGTCATAAAGCCCGGTATGCTTGATTGCATTATGCAATTCCCTTGCCCTATCCCCGTCTTCTTCCGTTCTGAGAACATGCACTGGTCCTTCAATGAAATAGGGGATCGGTCTCTGCTTGAATTTCAATGCTTTCACGTATGGATATCCGTTTTCATTTGTATTAAGATTATTCCCTTTGTTCTGGATAATTTCATATTCTGTGACTTCGTTGATAAAATAGGTATAATACACTCCTTCTTCTTTGTTAAAAGCCTTTTCCAGACCTTTATCCACTTTTCTGATTACGCTGTTGAGAAATCGGAACAGTGTATTGATCTCTATTTTCTCTTCCACTCCGGAAAGCCCGAAAAAAGTTTTTTCGCGGTAATCTTCCATCGCAGTCCGGCTTAAATCCCAGTATTTGAAGTTCCCTGGATTTTCTTCAAGCAGACTTGATATTTTGCCGAATAGGCCGAATACTTCTTCTGGCATTTTCACGATTGCGTTCTGGTCAATATTATTGCTTTTGAAAATATCCAGAATAACAAGTGCCAGCCTTTTTGCTTCCGTGCTTTCGTTTATAGATGATCCAATAATGGCAGGAAGTCCATTCAATGCATCGCACCATCCAGGTTTATTCGCTTCCATCTCAATTCCAACCCCTTCGGGGTCAAGAGAAGCCATTTTAGTAACCAATAAACAAATTATTTTTGATAGCAGGGTACAATAATAAATTCCACCTTCTCCATACTCCACCCTGACTTTATATTGCTCGTTCTTCCTGTTTTTTATCATTTTTCCTTTTTCACCGATTTTGGCAAGTGCATCCAACTGCCTTACTCCATTGCAGGTAAGTACATATTTTTTATTCCGGGGTTTCACTGCTTCATCATTGTCATAATAGGTGAAGCTCCGTTCATTCAATAACAGGCTCAACGTCTTATCCGGGAATATGGCATTATATTGTTCAAGCAGATCGGTATTGTAAGTCCAGTGGTCCACCCAGTATCCTTCCAGGAAATCCGCTACATCTTCCTTTGAGCTGATGCTCAAAATACGATTCAGAAATTCATCCAGGTCTGTTTTTGCAATGATTATTTCCTTCTGCTCCAGATAGGACAGCAGACCGCCTGGTGTGAATGGAGTTTTTAGGTACTCTCTTATTGTGTCATAATCATCGGCTTTCATATATTGATGGATTATCTCTTTCAAAGCCCTGGCATCTTCCACTAAAAATCTTGAACCTTTTAATACCAGAGGATTAAACCCATCGAGTTGAAGAAGATTGTAAAAGGTCCGGATATTGCTGTCGCCGATAAACGGGAAAAAACTGACATCATTCCTTCTATTCTGATTGACATCCCTGAAGTTCGAATTGCCCTGGGAATAATAGGTGGAATCCACTTGGAAAAAATTATATTCTCTTTCCAGATCCCCGTGTTTTCTTGAGTAGATATAGTAAATATGTTTGCCATTCCCGACCGATACCGGATAACCTCCTCTCAAGAAATTATCCATGAAGGTCTGTCCACAGTAAAGATCGAATTCCTCTGAACTGCTTGCTGTAAATATTGGATCTTTCAATCCCTCAATCAGTAGTTTGTTTTCGTTGATTTTATCGATGATATAATTTTCATCCTGTAATTTCATATGAACATAATCCGTCAGTTTCTCATACTGATCGCAGTTTCCGATAAGGGTATAGGTTTCATTGCTTTCTCCGCCATCAAGTGATAATTTCTTATGCCCAAATCCGCATGGGGTGATCCCAATGTCAACCTGTTTGTCGGGAAAGCGAAAATCATCCCGGATAAAAGCTTCGGGGTATAGAAAGTCAGTTTTCTTCCCAAATATCAAAGCCGGTTCGATCATTGTTTTAAAAAACTGAACGTTATTGGAGTCATATCCAAAATTCAAATAAAAATTCCCGCCCTTAATAAGGGTGATCTCGGGCGTGTCATAAGGCAAGACGTTGATCTTATAAAATGGTATGGTATCATAGTGTTCTACTCCCATCCATGCCTGCCTCAAATTGCTTTCGTTTTTCATATCATTGTTGGTCAGATAGTATGGAATAATTTGCGGCATGCCGTCAAGTGCTTCTATTTCAAGTTTTTCATTCGAAATGTTCGATATACGTACTTTCCGTATAAGGCTGCTTAAATTTTCTCCGGGAAGGGTACAATACATCACCTCCGTTTTTATGCCAAGGGTCTTGTTCACCTCTTCCAGCTTGAGATCATAAGAAGTAATAAACATTTTCTGGATGGTTTCATATCCCTTGTCCGATAAGAAATCCTGAAAAGGTTCATAATACGTTGTTTCTCCGTTATTGCCATTTTTTATTTTAAGAAAAGTTCTAAAACTCTGCAATGAGGTTTGCATATAGGCTTTGTTCGCAGGACGGAATTCCATGATCGAATTGTCCTTGTTGTTTATACCGAATGTTGCGATACACTGGCCCCTGTTTACATAAAACGCCCACATCGGTTTCCCGTATAGTCCGGCGATAGCCGGCAAAAAGCTTGAAAAAGGCTTCAGGTTGTTGTAATTCTCAATTACAAATTCCTTTTTCTGATTTAGATAATATTGAGTACTGGTTTTGTGAGTCAATTGGACTCCTCCTTTATTATTGGTATTATTTCCAACCATTCGATAAGAATCGGGTTCTTCTCTGCCTTAAGGACAATCCGGTGCATCCCCGGATTCATTTGAAATTTTTCTTTCAGACGGATGCGCTCCCATGATCTTTTGCCGACATCCAAAGCACCGATCCTTGTATCATCCACAAAAACAATGATCCTTGCACTTTCATTCGGTACACGTAAATACAGGTCTAGTATAAAAAACGGCAATTCAAGAGTCGGTTCTGCGGTTATTTCATATGCCAGCCAGTCTTCAGCCGCTAAATGAATGCATATCCGTTCATCAATCTTCCAGGACTCCCCACTCATCTGCTGAAAATTAGGCATCAGTCTTGAGCTTTCCATAAAGCGGATATCTGTACCGTCATGTATACGGAATTCAATATGCCGATCCGACCGATTCGCGATTCCAAAGCTGACATCTTTTCCCTTGAACCCATAGAAAGCCGCAGGGATTCGGACAGGGGGTCTGCGAAAAATCGAATTTGCAACCTCTGGAAGATACACACACCGCTCCAAGGATATATTATCCAGATATTCATCCAAAATATATTCCACAGTCTCTTCGTCCGGCCGGACTCCACCTTTCAGATAATCCACCAGAACCTGCCATTGTTCCGGCATGTTGATGGAGCAGGGGGAATTATCCGTTTTCATTTTCTTCCATGTCCAAAAAATCCACGAGATGTCAAAATCGTCAAGCAGGCTGAATGTTCCAACGTACCAGTTCTTATTGTTTTCGCCGCCTTCGCCCATCATAATCGGTATATTCCATTCTTCCCCTTTTTTTAGATAAGCCTCAAGGCTTTCCGGATCGGGATTATTCCAATATTTATGGAACTGCAGGATCATATTCTCATCCATCTTGTCGGTGAAAATCGACCAGTCCGTCGACCAGTCAACCCCTTCCAGGATAATCATATGTTTCTTATCCACTTCCCGTATCGCCTTGACAATTTCGCGGTAAAGCGGCAACAATTGATCGTTATAGATTGAAAACCATTTTACCAATGGCTCATTGAGCAAGTCATATCCTGCTATGATCCATTCGTCCTTGTAACGTTCCGCCAACATTCGCCACAGCGCGATTGTCTGTTGTTTGTTTTCATCATTGGTAAACAGTTCCGGCCGGTCATTCTCCGAGTCATCGATATGCGTTCCGGTCTGTCCGCCGGGCGCTCCGTGCAAATCCAGAATGACATAGAGATGGTTATCCTTACACCATCCGATCATCCGGTCGATAAGCTGCAGATGATGCTCATTGTAATGAAACGGTTTCCTTTCGTCCAAAAGAAATCTGGAGTTTATCGGTATTCGTACAGAATTAAATCCTTCATCCACAATCCGACAGATATCCTCCTCTGAAATATAGCGGTCGACGTATATTTCCCAAAACCATTTTGCCTTCTCCCTGCCGATCAACTCTTCAATCATCTTCTCAATGCGGCGGGGACGATCCCCCTGATCTGGAAAATGCCACATATACCCTTCGGGAAGCAGCCAGCCGCCAAGTCCTACTCCTTTAAATAAAAACGGTTGTCCATTCTCGTTTACAATCTTTTGTCCTTGCGCTTTCAGAAATCCCTTAACTGTATTCAAAACATATCACTCCTCTGGTTCGTCTTCTCTTCTGGTTTGTTCTATCTTCTGGTTTGTTCTATCCTTTTACCGCGCCTTCGGAAATGCCCTTCATAATATACTTCTGGAGAACCATATATAGGAAAATAGCAGGTATCATCTCCATGGTCAGTGCGGCCATGATCTTTGTCCATTGATTATTGCCAAATTCGCCGAATAGCACTGAAGTCGATATAAGAATCGTATATTGGTCGAAATCGCTCAGCATCAATAATGGCAATAGGAAATCATTCCACATCCATAATGCATTCAGAATAATAATGGTTGCTGTGATTGGATTCAGGAGCGGAAAAATAATCGTAAAAAACAATTTGAATTCCCCGCATCCATCCATGACAGCAGCTTCTTCCAGTTCGACCGGAATTGATTTCACAAATCCATGGTAAAGAAAAATTGCCATTGACACACCCAATCCGATATAAATCATACCAAGTCCGACAATGGAATCATCTGCGTTCAATGTGATGGCAACTTTATATAGTGTAATCATAATCGAACTGAAAGGAATCAGCATGGACATTAGAAAAAAAGTTAATATCAATCCGCTCAGTTTCGTTTTGGTGCGGCATAATTTGTAGCCGGCCATGGAAGCAAACAGGGTAATCCCCGTCAATCCGATCGCTACGATGATAATCGTATTCACTAAGCATTGAAAAAACCGGATTTTCTGGAACGCATTGATATAATTGTCAAATTCAATATGTGTTGGAAAGGCCATGATGTTATTCATCATCTCCCCTTGTGTCTTTACAGAATTCAAAATACACATGTAAATCGGAAATAATGCAAAAGCAGCGGCAAGAATCAGAACGATGAGAATCAGGACGGAAGTGGTTTTCCGCTTTATTCTTGCACTAATCACATTCGTGCTTTCAGTACTCATAGCTCCACCTCTTTCCTCTTCATAAATCTCAATTGAATGAGGGTGATGGTAGCGATGATCAGAAATAATATGACTGC
>CAZJXH010000139.1:0-9660 GCA_964549475.1 uncultured Oscillospiraceae bacterium | reverse complement strand
GGCTGTAGAAATCGGAAAAAAAGCACAAATGACAGTTAACCCGGTTAAGCCCTCATATGATTTTGTATGCTGGCTTGATAAAAACGGCAAACCATATGATTTCAATTCTGCAGTTACGGAAAATATAACACTTACAGCATCTTGGCGGCATTATTATACAGTGTCTTATCAATGGGCTGATGGATTCGGAACACCTTATGCTTCAAAAAAACTATATGATGATGGCGGGCGCACAGTGTATGCCGAGGATCTGCGTGCTACAGATGCACTGGAGTATGCAACACAGGCAATCTATTGGTATACAAGCGATAAGCCAAAAGCAACCGTGGAGAATTTGAAAGAAATCTATAATTTTTCAAAACCGATGACCGGAGATCTGACACTATATACTTACATAGATGTCAGAACCAGCTGGAAGCTGCCAGAAGAGGCAACATATGATAAATCGAATACGTTCCGCACTTATGGAAACGGCTTAATTAAATTAGATAATTCAGATCATCTGAGGTTTACGGTTCCTGCCGGCACCGTCAATCAGCAGGTAAACGTGCTGGATTTACCGATGATGTCATTGCCTATAACAAAAGGCAAGTATTCAAGTATTGATTTTACTTATAAAAACTTGTCTTCTTCGGATGGATATGTTCGTGCACGGCTTTACTTCAACGGCGGAGACGGAAACCCAACCTTGGTTTATGATAATATGATTGCACTGAACAAGGCTATGAAATCGGACGGCGAATTTGCAGTGTGTTCCATACCGATTAATCCGGGCCTTAAAGGTACGTTAATGATTGTGCGCTTGGAGTTCATTTCTTCTAATGATTGGGCGGCTGCTGACGATAACGGTACGGATATTATGATAGGCGATATTAAATTTGTTTCCGGAACCGAAAAAATTATGACTGTAACATTTGATACACAAGGCGGCGAAAGCATTCTAGAGCAGTCTATTGTGTCGGGAAAACAAGGAACTAAGCCTGCTGACCCGGTAAAGGCGTCTAATGATTTTGTAACATGGTTAAATAAAGACGGTAATCCTTATGATTTTACAAAAGCGGTAACTGAGGATATAACACTTACGGCATCTTGGCGGCATTATTATACAGTATCCTATAAATGGGCTGACGGATTCGGAACGGCATATGCGGCCAAAAAGCTCTATAATGATAATGGAAGCGTTTATGCCGAGGATTTAAGCGGAACGGATGTTCTTGTATACGCAACGCAGGCAATTTACTGGTACACCAGCGACGTGGCTAAACCCACGACAGCTCAATTAAAAGGAAGGTATAACTTTGCGCTTCCGATTACAGGCGATTTGACTTTATATACCTTTATAGATGTCAGAAGCAGCTGGAATCTGCCTGAAGATGCATCCTATGATAAATCCAACCCGTTCCGTACCTATGGAAACGGTACAATTGATATAAGCAATACAGATTATATGCGGTTTACAGTTCCCGCGGGTGCTGTCGCTCCGCAAGTGAATGTATTGGATTTGCCAATCATGTCCTTGCCTATAACACAAGGCAAGTATTCCAGCATTGATTTTAACTACAAAAATTTATCTGTGTCTGATGGGTATGTACGTGCAAGAATTTTCTTCGACGGAGGAAACGGAACTCCGACACTAGTTTATGATGATATACTTGCAATAAATAAAGGGATGCAGGAAGATGATGACTTTGCAACGTGTTCTATACCGATTAATCCTCAATGGACCGGTAATTTAATGATCGTTCGTCTGGAGTTTGTTTCTTCTTATGAATGGACATTAGCTGATAATAACGGTACAGATATTATGATTGACAAAATAGCCTTTGTTCCCCTTGAATAGTCAAAATATATAGGCAGGTATATGCGGATGCTTTTCATATGAAAAAGCGTATTGTGCGGCTCCTCTTTTTATATCAGCGTTTTTTATGCATTTTAATTTAGTTAGAGAATAACAAGGAGGCAATATCTATGAATAATATATTAAAGTTTGGTTGTGTGTTACTTATATTATCTACCATGTTCATATCCGGTTGTAACAAAGGGAAAACCGAGGTGACTTTTAATCCGAGCAATGAAACGGTTATTGATACCAAGGTTGTAGAAAAAGACGGATATGTAGAAGAGCCTATGGATCCGGTCAATGGAATATACCTATTTGATGGATGGTATGCTAATAGTGAATACACACAAAAGTGGGATTTCGCGAAGGATAAAGTTAAATCTGATATGGCCCTTTATGCAAAATGGATTGAACGTTATCTGGTAAATTATTATGTAGATGGTTCTGTAGTACGTTCATCCAAGGTAAAAAAAGGCGATAAAGCAGAGTTTATGGATAATGTAAAACCAAGCTCTACTACACTTGGCTGGTATACAGATGAAGCTCTTACACAGAAATATGATTTTGATAAATCCTCTGTTACCGGAACCCTGAATTTGTATGGTAAAGTTGTATTAAAAGCTTCATGGGAATTCCCGGCAGACTTAAAGCTCGGCTGGTATATTCATACAGATACAACAGGCTTTAATCCCGGAACAATCACAGAAAGTGAAGACTGCATAAAGGTAGCTTTTACAAATCCGAGCGATTGGAGCACGCATCTGCGCAGTCCTAACCTTGACATTTCCACAAAAGGTATTACTAAAATCAAAATAGTTTATAAAAACCTTTCTGCTAATACAAATTTAAGAGTTTTCTATTTCCGTACAACAGATGAAAACTGGGATGGCAAAGGAGAAAACTTCCCGATTCTGGTTCCCAATATGAAGGAAACCGATGATTGGAAGACTATAGAAATAATCATTTCGGATACGAAGGTGTTGAAAAATCTTTGGAACGGGAACCTGCTGTTCTTACGTTTTGAATTCAACCCGATTGAACCTCCATGCCAGGGCAATACCGTGTGGATTAAGAGTATTTCACTGGAATAATTGTATAATATGAAATCTGAGTATGGTTCTTCATCCTTTGGGGTGAGGGACCCTAGATAAATGAATTTTAATGCTTAAAAACAACCATGAAGTTGCAGTGAAACAAGAAAGGAGGTGTTTACGTTGAATCAAAAATTTATGCGCGGACTTTTATCGGCATCTCTTATTGCGTGCTTTCTTTTAAGCATGGCAGGATGTGGAAAAGGCGGCGACGTCTCATCAAAAGGGAGTGATGAAATGAGCAGTAATATTTTAGCCGGACAGTATATTTCTAAGCCGAATACGACTATTGAGCCGGTTCGTAAATTGTCTGAGATATATGATTTGCTTTCTACTGATAAGCTTAGCTGTGATTCATACGATCTGGAAAAATATACGACACCTTATTGGGAAGGAAATATTGTTTATAATGAGTCCCTTAATTTCATCAAGGATCCCCAAACCGGCAAGGCTACCGCACAGCTTCTTTATCCCGCAGCCGAAATTCTTTCGATAAAAAATTCCAAGCTGGATAATTTATATGAAGAAGGTGTGGATTACGTTTGCAGCGGTAATGTAATAACACTGACTGAAAATTCCCGTATACATTGTTACAAATATAATGATATTTATTTTAATGACGGGAATGCAAATAACCGTTGGAAATTAAAATCGGATTTTGACTATCAATATACGTGGTTCAGCGAAGGCACTACCCTGCATGAGTCTCAGGTGGCTGTTACTTATTTACATACAGAGCCGTGGAAGGGATTTAAACCGGGATATGAGGGGCAGAACATATCGAATGTCATATCTAAATTAAAAGAAGGCAAGGATGTGACTATTGTTTTTTACGGGGACAGTATCACAGCCGGCTATAATGCTTCAGGAATGTTTGGTATTGCTCCCAGAATGCCGCTGTGGACAGATTTGGTAGTTGACAGACTAAAAAAAGCTTACCCCCAGGCGAAAATAACTGCGTACAATACCGCTGTGGGTGGAACTACATCCATCCAGGGGCTGCAAAACTGTAAAGCCAGTGTTACTGAAAAAAAGCCCGATCTTGTAATTATGGGATATGGTATGAACGATGGTACCAGCTCTGTGCTAACTCCGAAGGTTTATCAAAGCAATATAATTAATATTATAAGCAATGTTAAAGAGTCGTATAGTGCGTCAACTGATTTCATTTTGATTGCAACAATACTTCCTAACCCTGAGGTAAAGCTCGGAGATGCATATTATATGGAGGAGTACGAGCCTAAGCTGTATGAGCTTGAAAAGAAGGGCACAGAAGAAGACGGAGGAATTATCATTGCCAGTATGACACAGATGCACAGAGAATTACTATCTCGGAAAGGCTTTTTTGCAATGACCGGGAATAATGTAAATCATCCAAACGACTTTCTTGCCAGAGCTTATGCGCAGTATATTCTCACATTACTGGTTGAGAACTATTAAGCTTCAGGTTGGAAATTAAATTCATTTGTATAATCTTTAGGAGGACATAAAATGTTTAAAAAAGTTCTAGCGATCTTGTTGGCATCTTTTCTTCTGTTTTTGTCGGCTTGCTCTAAAAATTTGGACACGATTGAAAGCGAGGGAGAAAAAATGGTATTTTCTGATACTTTGCAAAAACAAGACTCCAAGAGCGTTAAATCAGACGAAGAGATCTCTTTTTCGGTTATGAAGGATATCGGCAACGATAATTATATAGCGTTGGATATTTCTACAGATGTAAATCTTATCGGTAATATTTGTTACACTTCTGTTGACAGCGAAGAAACTGTTTCTGAAATGTTCTATATAGAAAAAAATTCAAAATCGGAATTTAGACAGATACTTGATTTTTATAAAGAACATTTATATGAGAAAAAATTGACTGAAATAACACTTAAAAACGTTGACGGTACTGACGGCAGCGTTACTCTGAACGGAATACGCACGGCAAACAGAGAGCTATATGAAGATGATGATGTATACCTTGAAAATGCCAGTTTAAAATTAGGCATAACAATGAAATCCGGCGGAGGGATAAACTACCTAGAACGTAAGAATGCAAAAATTGTTCAGGTCAAGCTTCCTGACGGAAAGGTCGCAATCGGCAGCAATTACAATACAATAAGCGGAGCCGAGGTGATGAACGACAAGGTCAACCTCCTGAATGAATATGATAAAGGAAGACTTATTCAGCAGTCTTATTACGGGATAAGCAGCTCTCCTTATAATCCGGTCAATTACGGAGGGTCCCTTTGGCCGTATAACCCTGTACAGGGCGGCGATCAATATAGTAATTCCAGCCAGATTATTGATTATCAGTTTTCAGAAAATCAACTGTATGTAAAAACCCGTGCTATGGATTGGTCACAGAAGGATATGCTCACTCTTTCGTATATGGAAAACTGGTACACTATAGAAGATGGACTTATTATAACTGTAAAGAATCGGTTTGTGGATTTTTCCGGCTATGAGCACAACAGAAGAGTGCATCAGGAAATGCCCGCTTTTTACGGAGTAATACCGCTACATACATTTGTAACCTACAGAGGTGAAAAACCATTCACCGGAGAAACACTTACATATATGCCTGATTTGGTTCCGTGGGCTGGAAATAAAAATGCATATTTCAATGATCTTACCGAAAATTGGTCGGCATGGGTCAATGATGATGATTTTGGGGTAGGACTTTATGTTCCGGGGCTTAAATTGACACTTACAGGTACTATAAACAGCGGGCTTGTTTTCACAGGGGATGCTTCCCGCCAGGCTGATACTACCTATAATACAATGATAGGTACATTTTCACTTAAAACATATCAGCCGTTTTCATATACATATTATTTAAGTGTTGATAATGTAGAAAAAATGCGGAGTACATTTAACGAGATGGCTAAAACCTGTACGAATGAAGATATAGCCAGAATGGAAGCAGAATAAATTTTAAAATAATGTTGGGAGAATTATAATGAACGATCAGAATATAGCCGCAAGATATGAATACGCCAAAGAAAGGTACGCCGAATATGGCGTTGATACTGATGCGGCAGTAGAAAAGCTTATCGGAAAGAGAATATCATTTAATGCATGGCAATTAGATGATGTAAGAGGCTTCCTAAAGCTTGAGTCATCCGGATGCTCCGGTATTATGGCTACAGGAAATTATATGGGGGTTGCAACAGATGCAAAGCAGCTGATGCAAGATGCTGACAAGGTTTTTTCCCTTGTTCCGGGTAATCACAAGTTAAGCCTTCAGGCAAATATGATTTCTTCTGGTGAGGGAAAGGTTGATCTGGACAGTATTGAACCGGAGAATTTTTCAGGATATGTGGATTGGGCAAAAGAAAAAAATATCGGACTTGATATTAACCCAAGCTGCGCCGGACACCCGATGCTATCTTCCGGATTTACCTTAAGCAGCTCGGATAAAGGCATAAGAGAATATTGGATAGATCATTTCATGAGAACAAGCAGAATCGGCGAATATTTCGGAAAAATGCTTGGAATCAAGTGTGTGACTAATTATTGGATCCCCGACGGATTCAAGGATTTACCAGCTGATCTTTATACGCCACGTGTAAGACTGGCAGAATCTTTGGATAAAATCTTTTCTGTACCGATTAACCGTAAATACAGTATTGATACATTGGAATCTAAGCTGTTCGGCATAGGTATAGAAGCATATACTGTGGGTTCTCATGAGTTTTATATGGGATATGCCATAAAGAACAAAATCCCACTTGCTTTGGATTGCGGACATTTCCATATTTCTGAAGATGTTTCTAATAAAATTTCTGCACTCATGCTTGTATGCGATGAATTGCTGCTTCATATCACAAGACCTATGCACTGGGACAGCGACCATGTTGTTCTGTTTGATGACAATACACGCTCTATGATGACCGAGGTTGTACGTGGTAACTGGCTTAACCGTATTCATATTGGTACAGACTACTTTGACGCATCTATAAACAGAATAGCAGCAGGTGTGCTTGGTGTGCGCAATACTCAAAAGGCACTTCTAGTGGCACTTTTAGAACCTGTTAAGCTGCTCCAAAAGACAGAAGCTGAAGGGGATTTCACATCACGCCTTGCATTGATGGATGAAATGAAGACAATGCCGTTTTCCGACGTATGGGATTACGTTTGTGAAAAGGAAAATGTTGCAACAGGAACTGAGTGGCTCAAGGAAGTAAAAAGATACGAAAAAGAAGTATTGGCAGCGAGATGAGTCAAATAAACGGGATATAAGCCATTTGCGCTTGGATTTGTCACAGATGACGGTCAACTGTTTCCTAAGTGATTACGCTTATGGGATAGCTCCGTCATAGAGAAGGAATGAGAGTATTATGAAAATTTACAATTGTACAGATCAATTGTTTCGGGAATATGGACAACTATTAGATGGTTATGATTTTTCAGAAATGACCGAAGTGATGAATACAAAAACATTTAAACCCATGGAAGGGTTTGTATACAAAGCTTCAGAAGAAGAACTGGAAAAGCTGCCTATATTTGATGAGCTAAAAAACAGAAGCTATGGTGGCATGCCTATTCAAATAGGATATTGCAACGGAACGAATGATACATTGAACTGCCTTGAATATCACAGGGACAGCGAGGTATGTATTGCGGTTGATGATATTATTCTTCTGTTAGGCAAACAAAGTCAGATATCTGATTATCGATTTGATTTATCATTAGTTAAAGCATTTTTAATTCCTGCCGGTACCGGGTTTGAATTATTTGCAACCACACTCCATTATGCGCCTTGCAGCGCAAAAAAAGAAGAGGGCTACAGGGTTGTAAATGTATTGCCGTTAGGAACAAATGCAGAAAAGCCGTCTGGATTAAAGTTGTTCGGAGAAGATTTACTCTGCATGGGGCGCAATAAATGGCTTCTTGTACACAAAGATGCACCAGAAGTTAAAGACGGAGCATATATCGGCCTTATCGGCGAAAATATTATTATTAATTATGAGGGATTTTAGAACGACGGTTCTGATTAATGTCTCCTGAACAAACCGCAAACCCGTATGAATACTGACTATTATCTATTATGAAGAAATATTATGTAATATCTGCAAGAAAAAAGGATAAAAAACGGTAAAAGCTTGCAGATGGTGTGGCGGGATGTACAAGTCTCCGAGCAAACAAATCAAATTATCAGACTTCGGGCTGCAATGGGGTAACCCTCAGTCCGGACAAAAGATGGATGAAAAAGTGGAATTGATCCCGTCTTCTGGGAAAAGCATTGTAGCGAAAAAGGCATGCCTGTAGACGCTTCTTGGTTCAACGATTTGAAACGTTATGAAAAAGAGCTTATGTTTGTACGTCGACAGATAACCAAGAATATGTGTCAGCATATTTTACCAAAGGAAGAATATATGAAATATCCAAAAATCTATCTTGCAATAGACAATTGCTTTGCATCAAAGCGCTGGACCGAGCCTGAGGAGTGGATGGCACTTATCAGCTCGCTCGGGTTATCCTGTGCAGAGGGGAGTGCAGATACTGAATGTGACCCCCTCTACCATGGAGAAAATTATCTTTCCCGATGGAGCCAAAAAGTGAATGCAGCCAAGGAAAAGTATAATATTCGAATGGCAAATTTATATTCCGGTCATGGAACCTATTCAACATTAGGCTTGGCGCATACGGATTCAGAGGTGCACAGCCGTTTTCTGAATCAGTGGTTAAAAAAGATGGTTGACGTGGCTGGTACAGTAGAAGCGGGGCTTGGATTTTATTGCCATGCATTCTCGGATTTTGTTCTTCAGGATACGGAACGCTATGAACAATACAAACAACGATTGATTGATGATCTGTCTGAATTGGCGGGCTATGCTGGCAAAACCGGTTCCCGTCCTGTTGGCATAGAACAGATGTACACCCCGCATCAGATTCCTTGGACGGTGGAAGGCGCAAAGTCAGTGCTATCTCAAGTGTTTGGACAATCAGGGGCACCGTTTTATCTGACCATTGATACGGGACACCAGATCGGTCAAAGGAAATTTTTAAGACCTAATGAAGAAACGCTATCCAAAATTGTTGATGTATATGATTCAGGTGAGTTTGTACGTGGATTATGGGTTGGGTCAAAATCCGCAATAGAGATTTTTGAAAATAGAAAATTGACAAAGACGCGGCGCATACAGCTTGTTGAGAGCGAGATGGATCGTTTTCCGTATCTTTTTGCCGGATACGATGACTGTGATCCATATCATTGGCTTAGAGAGCTGGCTTGCTACTCTCCAATCATCCACCTGCAGCAAACAGACGGGAAAAGCTCCGGTCATTGGCCGTTTACACCAGAAAATAATGATATTGGTATCATTGAGCCTGCTAAAATATTAAAAGCAATTGCAGATTGTTATGGTAAAATACCCGATAACACAATGCCGTCACGGGTTGAAGAGATTTTTTTAACTCTTGAAATATTTACGGGAACTGCGGCGATTAATCGGGATCAGCTGGAAGATATCCGTTGTTCTGTAGAGCACTGGCGAAGCTTTATCCCCAAGGACGGGCTTTCCCTAGATAATTTACTTTGAATTCGAAAGGTTGTAACTATGAAGACATGCAATTTATTGGCTTTTGACTACGGAGCAACCAGCGGTAGAGCCATTTTAGGTCACTTTGACGGTAACAGAATTTCCACTGAAGAGATAAAACGTTTTTCAAACGGTGTCAATTATCTACTTGGTCATAGCTTCTGGAATATTCTACAACTACATAAAGATACGGTTGAAG
>CAZJXH010000138.1:0-9685 GCA_964549475.1 uncultured Oscillospiraceae bacterium | reverse complement strand
GCGGGAGACCTGCTTAACAGGCTTGGAATTCCTGCCAATATACTGACAAATATCATAAATCCCGGTTCCATCACTGGCAGAGTAAACCAAAAGATTTGTGATGAGTTAAGAATTGGAAGCATTCCTGTCATTGCGGTGGCGGAACATAATACGGCGAGTGCGTTGATGGCGGTTCCTGCTGATGAAGGGAGCAGATATGCGTATTTGAGCAGCGGAACATGGTCGCTCCTTGGAATGGAGCTTGATGGACCGGTTATCAATAATGCAACTTGTAATTTTAATTTTACAAACGAAAGCGGTTATGGCGGAGCCACAACGCTTCACAAGAATATCATGGGCCTTTGGATATTACAAGAATGCAAGAAGATTTGGGACAAGGAAGAGGGTACTTCAAGTTTTGAGGAGCTGGAAGCTGAAGGGATGAAATCGGAGCCTTTCACAATGTTTATTAATCCGGATGATGATACATTCCTTGTGCCTGGAAACATGCCGGGCAAAATAAAAGATTTTTGTATCAGAACCGGTCAGAAAATTCCTGGAAGCAAGGGCGCAATTGTACGCTGCATCATGGAAAGCTTGTCCCTAAAATATCGCATTGCTATTAAAGAATTGGAAACGATTACCGGCAATGCGATTCCCATATTACATGTAGTCGGGGGAGGGTGCAAGAGCAAAATGCTGTGTTGTTTTACTGCGAATGCGATTGGAAGACCTGTTATCGCAGGACCGGTTGAAGCAACAGCAATTGGCAACCTGGCATGTCAGATGCTGGCTCTTGGCGAGCTTAAGAATCTTGGGGAGGCAAGAAGAATGGTCAAGCGATCTTTCCCCACAACAGAGTACCTTCCGGCTGACAGAGCAGAATGGGACGATGCCTACGAAAAATTCAAGCAGATATGCGCATATATATAGAAACCTTGGATTCCGATTCTAAATTAAAAAATACATTTCGGCCTGCCTTTCTCAACCTCTTCCCGGAAATAGCCGCAAAGCTCTGAAATGTTCATCGCTCCAAGATCCCCGTCTTTACGGCTGCGCACGGAGAACGTGCGGTTTTGCATCTCCCTGTCTCCGACAATCAGCAGGAAGGGGATTTTTCCCAACTCGAATGCTTTGATCTTATTCCGCATGTTGATATCATCATAATCTGATTTCACGCGGAACCCCAGGTTTTTCAGCGTGCTGGACAGCTCTTTGCAATAAGCATCATGAGATGGTTTGATCGGCACGATGCCGAATTGCACCGGAGTGAACCAGAAAGGGAATTCGCCCTTGTAATGCTCGATCAGCAGCGCGGTGAAGCGCTCTAGGCTCCCGAACAGCGCCCGGTGTACCATGTATGGAGTATGCCGGTTGCCGTCGCGTCCGATATAGCTCATGTCGAACCGGGTCGGCAGATTGAAATCAAACTGGATAGTGCTGCACTGCCATTCCCGGTTCAGAGCGTCTTTCAGCTTCAGATCGATCTTTGGCCCGTAAAAAGCGCCGCCGCCTTCGTCAATCTTGTATTTTAAACCGGACGAGACCACTGCTTTCTTTAGAATATCGGTGGCCGTCTCCCACTCGCTGTCCTCGCCGATCGACTTGACCTTCGGGCGGGTCGACACATACGCGCTGAAGTTTTCGAATCCGAAAGAACGCAGAATATAAAGAGAGAACTTCAATGCGTCTGCGACTTCTTCTTCGATCTGATCCGGAGTGCAGATGATATGCGCATCATCCTGGGTAAATCCGCGGACCCTGGTCAATCCGTTCAGCGCGCCGGACAGCTCATACCGGTAAACGGTTCCGAATTCCGCAAGCCTTACGGGCAGATCGCGATAGGAATGAACCTCATTATTGTAAATGCTGATATGAAACGGACAGTTCATCGGCTTGAGATAATATTCCTCTCCGTCGATCACAATGGGGCTGTACATGGAATCCTTGTAAAAATCCAGATGGCCCGATGTCTCCCACAATTTCGCCTTCCCGATATGGGGTGTATACACCCATTGATAGTCATTCAAAATATGGGCTGCCTGTGCGAACTGTTCCAGCAGATAACGGATCATCGCCCCTTTGGGATTCCATAGAACAAGTCCCTGTCCGATATCCTCCGAACTGGAGAACAGCTTCATCTGCACGCCCAGAACCTTATGATCCCGCAAGGCCGCTTCATTGACCAGCGCTTTGTAAGAATCGAGGTCCTCCTTTGAATCAAAAGCGAGGACATAAATGCGCTGCAGCATCCTTCCATTCGAATCCCCGTTCTCATAGACTCCGGAAAAGCGGTCAAGCTCGTAAACACCGTCCGATCCGCTGGCACCGTCAAGCTTGTCAATCCGCCTGCAATCCGTTTCTTTCATCGCGGATCCGATTCGCTCAAACAACACCGGATTCAGCGGCGTATCAAGGTCGAAATCACAATAGAAGCCTTCCTCTGTCAGCTGAAAATTCACCGGTTCGGAAGAGCTCATAACCTGGCCTGTTTCTCCGGAGCATCCCATGACCAGGCTTACCGCCAAAGCCAGTTCTTTTGATAAATCATTTTTAAAATAGGTTGCCATATAATAATTCTCCTTTTGATAATGTTTATTTCACTAACAATTCATAAAGGAAAACATGGTAAGCCGTCCTTTTATCATCAGGACAATCACCCCCTTTCACCATAAAAAAAGCACCCTGCATCACTTCATTCAGTGTCTGCAAGGCGCTTGCTAATGCTGATCCTCGCAACCACACGTCCAGTAGGGCCCGCCCTCTGTCGCTGGTTGCCTGTGGCAACAAACTACAAAGGAAAGCCCCACGTGGTCGTCGTGGTTGTCGAATTAAAAATATTTTTCACACACATCATCATCAATCCCTCGAATATAGTACAATAAGCTTAGCGAATAAATATATTTTTCATACTCTACCACGAACAAAAAGGAAAGTCAACCATGTAATCCGACCATATGGGGACGGTTCTCTTGTTTCATTTTGTTTCGTTTATGAAACAAGAGAACCGTCCCCATATTCCATAGACAAAACAAAGCATTCAATGACAGGCAATGAACGAACCCCTTTGATACAATACCCCTGCAAGGAGAAAAACAGATGGAATGGATTCGAACCTTGAACCAGGCAATCGATTATATGGAAGATCATTTGGCCGATGATCTGACTTGTGAAAAGATTGCGGAGCATGTCTTTATTTCCAGCTTTCATTTTCAGCGCACTTTTAATCTGATGACAGGAATGACCATAGGAGAGTATATCCGAAACAGACGTCTTTCTCTTGCCGGTCAGGAGTTGACAAAAGAGGGTGCAAAGGTGATCGATATCGCATTAAAGTATGGATATGAATCGCCGGAGAGCTTTTCGAAAGCATTCCGACGTTTTCATGACGCCACACCGCTGAAAGCCAGGGAATCGGGAACGAATCTGAAATCGTTCAATCGACTTGTGATCAAAATCAAATTGGAAGGTGGCAGTATCATGGATTACAAAATAGTAAAAAAAGAAGCGTTCGAAGTGGTTGCAAAGGTACGATTGTTTTCTGCGGAGACCAATCAAAAAGAGATCCCGGAATTCTGGACGGAATACTACCGGGCCGGTTTGCAGAACAAAGTCTGCGGCATGCTGGGAATCTGCATAGCAGCTAAAAACGGGTCGAAAGACTGGGAATACGGGATTGGATGCGAGAGGCGGCATGTGAATGATGTTCCGAAGGATTTTCAGGTCATCGGAATTCCTGCTTATACGTGGGCGATATTCAAGTGTGTCGGTCCCATGCCAGGGGCCATCCAGGACGGTTGGAAAAAAATATACAGTGAATGGCTTCCACAGTCAAGCTACGAGATGATCAGCGACTGTGACATCGAAATGTATGCCGAAGGAAACAACCAGGCAAAAGACTATGAAAGTGAGATCTGGATCCCGGTGAAAGAGAAATAGAACTCAGACGGTGTCATTCTGCACCGAAGCATCCGGCATAGCGTCCGGATGCTCTTTTTTTCTTGTTTACTCCTTTGAATAGAATTGGTATGATGATATTCGACCCGACCTAATAAATACGAACGTTAATCGAAACATATGGGAATTTCAATTTTGACATGCACATGATAATCTCAAGACAGAACAAATTTCCAAAAAGTTTGAAGGAGGAATTTTCAATGAAAAAGATTATCTCGACGCTGCTGAGCCTCGCCCTTGTCACGGGAACACTCGCAGGGTGCGGCAGCACCACAGCTCCGACATCTACGGCCGGATCATCTGTCAGTAGTCCGACGTCCAAAAGTGCGGAACATGTCAATTTGAAACTGTTTACCGGAAAGATTGATACCATTGATTTGATGAATGAGATCATTAACGCGTTCAACGCTTCTCAAGCCAAAATCACGGTGGAACAGGAATACCAGAAGGAAGCAAGCAATATTATCAAAATCAAGTTCGCATCCGGCCAAGTCCCGGATATCATGACAACGTACGAGCAGGGCTTCGCCGATCAGGGGAAATATCTGGATCTGTCGGACCAGACCGCATGGTGGAGCCGCCTGATCGATTCGATGAAAGTGAACTGCACAGACATCAAGACCGGAAAACAATACCGCGTCGCGACAAACATGACAATGGCAGGCTTTTTCTACAATAAAGCGATTTTCACCGAGCTTGGATTGAAAACAGCGACCACCTGGACGGAATTTGTGAGCAATCTTCAAACGATCAAAGATAAAAAACCTGCGGTCACTCCCTGGTTCATCTTCGGAAAAGAAGCCTGGCACCTGGGCCATCTGATCGAGTTCCTGCCGCATGGCTATATCAAACAGCAGCTTGGCGCGATCGACGCCAAAAAAGCATTCCTTGCCAATGACAAGACAAAGCTTAATTTTGGCGCGACAGATGGCGCTATGGCGACATTTGCCAGGAACCTCCTGGATCTCAAGACAAAAGGCCTGATCAATGCCGATGTGCTGACCGCTACCAGCGATAACTGCGTTCAAGATTTTGTAAACGGCAAAGCAGCCATGCTGAGCAACGGCATGTGGGTTCTTTCCAGCCTGCTTGCGGCAAACCCGGCCATTGCCGACAAAATCGGATTCGCACCGTACCCCTCCTATATGCCGAATGCAAAATCAGTTGTTCTGAGCGCGGAGGATTCCGGCTATTCGATTTCTGCAACGACGGAGAACAAGGCAAGTGCCATTGAATTCTTGAACTATCTCTTCAGTGCGGAAAATCAGAAAAAATACAGTGAGACATCCAAAGCCCCCAGCGCTTTCAAAGATGTGACAGCAGAATGGGCGCCGGCTGCCATTGTAACCGAAGTGAACGCAGCGGTAAAAGACGCATTCAATATCGGATTCACCAATGAAAAACCCGCAGGATTCTCTGGAGATGACGCCGGTCGTCTTGTACAGGAATTGCTGAGCGGAAAATACACCGCGGATACCTTTGCGAAAGCATACGAAAAAGCCTGGGATGACGGAATGAAATAAGAACCGGAGACATTACGACCAGGAAGGGGTGTCTCACAAGACACCCCTTTATCCTTTCCAGAAGGAGCTATCGGCGAATATGATTACAACAAAAAAAATCGGACTGCATACATTTATGGCTGTTCCGGCATTTCTACTATTTTCCCTGTTCTTTATCTATCCATTGCTGCAGGGCATCGGGATGAGCCTGACAGACTGGGATGGACTGGGGCGTGCGAATTTCATCGGGCTTCGCAATTTCTTTGAATTTTTTAAAGATGAAAGAGCGCTGTCGGATATTAAAAACACCCTGCTGTTCGCCCTGGGAAGCGCGCCGCTGCTGAATATCGCCGGATTGTCCTATGCACTTTTGATGAACCGGAAATTCAGGGGAAAAGGAATCGCAAGGGTGATCATCTACCTGCCGGCGGTGATCAGCCCGTTGATCATGGGGTACATCTGGTATCTGTTGCTCCAGCCCGGACGCGGATTTCTGTTCCACGCACTTGATTTGATCGGAAAATCCGCATGGCTTGGAAACTGGATGGGAAACTATTCTGCGGAAATGATGGTTCTGATTCTGGTCAACGTCTGGCAGTATGCTGGGATGACAATGGTTATTTATCTCGCGGGGCTGCAGGGCATTCCGGAAGAGCTCTATGAATCCGCCAGAATGGACGGTGCAAGCTACTGGAAAAGCTTTCGCTATGTCACCTTGCCCATGCTGATGCCTTCCATCCGCATCAATGTGGTGACTAATATCATCGGGTCCCTTGCGGTGTTCGATGTTGTCATGGCGCTGACCGACGGAGGTCCCGGCTATGCCACAGAAACGCTGAGCATTTATATCATGCGCATGTGCTATGGCAGCAAGACCGGATATTCCACCGCGGTGGCGCTGATCATGTTTGTGATTATTCTGATTCCGGTTATTCTTTCCATGCGAATCACACGGCAGAAGGAGTGATGAAAAATGAATAAAATTTTACAGGGCGTTAATTATCTTCTCGTTGCTTTCATCAGCATCATCTGTCTTCTTCCGTTTTATATCCTGCTGATTCTGGCGCTCAATACACCGCAGCGGGTTTTCTATGAAGGAAATATGTTTCTGCCTGACTTTTATTTTCCGAATTTTATCGAAGCCTGGAATAAATCCCATATTGGAACCGCTATTCTCAATTCCGCAGGAATTACCATCATCGCACTGGCAATCATCCTGATATTCGGAACGATGGCGGCTTATACGATCGCCCGGTTCAAATACAAGTTCAATAAATTTGTGTTCTGGCTGTTCCTGAGCTGCATGATGATTCCCGGAATCATCAACACCGTGCCCCTGTATACCTTGATGATCAAATTGAATGCGATCAATACCCTTTGGGGAATGGGAGCGGTCTGTGCGACCATCGCCCTTCCTTCCGCCGTGTTTATCTTCACCGGATTCATCAAATCTCTTCCGATCGAAATTGAAGAGGCCTCCATCATGGATGGCTGCTCCTGGTTCACTTCTTTCTGGAGGATCACCTTCCCTCTGCTGAAACCTTCCATTGCCGCAGTTGTCATTTTAAATGGATTCGGGATCTGGAACAACTATGCGCAAGCTGTTTTCTTCCTCCAGGACAGCAAGAAACACAATATCGCACAGGCTTTGTCCGTCTATTTCCAGCAGTTTGTCGGCGCCAAATGGAACCTGCTGGCGGCAACCGCTGTGATTGCTGTCATACCGGTCATCGTCGCCTTTATGATCTTCCAGAAAAGCCTGATGAAAGGGCTCACCGACGGGGCGTTGAAGGGATAAAACGAAAAACAATTCATTGTTTTTCGCTCAGTAAAAATTGCTTGACTGCAATATGGGGACGGTTCTTATATTGCATATGCGAAATAAAATAAAATGCAATATAAGAACCGTCCCCATATTGCACCCATATTGAAGCTTGAATTTGCAAACATGATTTTTCACATACAATTTAAATTTGTTGTTAACATGGTTTTTTACATTGTAAAAACAGAAAGACGGGGAATGGAATGAATCTTGATGTATATCCGGAGAAAGCGCAATATCTGACTGGCGAACCGGTCCGGATCCTTGTGGAATCGGATGAATCCGCGTCCGGCGGATGCATGGCTGTATTGACTCTTTACCGGCTGGATGTGATGGTTCTTGCGAAAGAACAGCTGCTCGCCGGGAGGCTCGATGCATTTGATCTGGGCGGATTCAACGAGAACTTTGCAGGATTTGGTGTAAGAATCACCATCCTGCGGGACAATATAGAACAGCAAAGCGCCGCCACGGCATTCGATGTGGTCTCAACGCACAGCGATGCCATCCGTTATGGCTTTCTCAGTGATTTTGACACATCAGACAGGGGTTGTGACGATGTGGAGACCCTTCGTAAATATCATATCAACATGGTGCAATATTATGACTGGTCCTTTCGCCATGATGATCTGGTCTCCTCCACAGATAACTATGCGGACATGATGGGGCGAAGGATCGACTTGAAGGTTGTCCGGCAAAAAATCGCCGCCTGCCGCAAATACGGGATGAAATCCCTTGGCTACGGGGCGGTGTATGCCGCCTCGAAGCCTTTTTACGAGAATCATCCCGACTGGGGGCTGTATACAAGTGCAGACGAGCCCCTCGTTTTTATCGATGTTTTTTATATCATGAATGTGGCAGGGAACTGTCCGTGGCACGGACATATCATCGACGAATACCGGAAAGCGGTATCGGAAGTGGGATTTGATGGAATCCACATGGATACCTATGGTTTTCCGAAAACCGCTTTTTCAAAAATAGGCGGCAAAAAGGTGCTCGTCCGGATGGAGGAGGAATACCCCGTACTAATTGAAAATACGAAAATGGCATTGAATCAGATCACGCCCGACAATCATCTGATTTTCAACAACGTCGGGAACTGGCCGGTGACAACGATCGCGAATGCTCCGCAGGACGCGGTGTATATCGAGGTCTGGGAGCCTTATACAAATTATTCCCATATTAAACAAATCATCACGGATGCGAAACGCGCCTGCCAGAACCACAAACCGGTCATCCTGGCGGCTTACCTCGCCTCTTTCCGGACGGATACCCCGGAACGTGCGGAAAACGCCGCGCTGCTGCTGACAGCCGCCATTGCCGCCAATGGGGCGAGCTCTCTCCTGCTGGGGGAGAAAAACGCGGTACTTACCCAGGGATATTATGTGGACCATTCGTTTTTATCCGAAAAACAGGCTGTTTCTATGCGGAATTATTATGATTTTATTGTACGCTATATGGAATTGCTGTATGACCAGACGCTGGCGGATGTCAGCTTCACGCACACCGGCTGGGACAATACCGAGTACCGTTGTGTGAACACGCCCTGGAGCGTGGATGGCAGGCCCGGAACGATCTGGCTCACCATCCGGGAAAACACCGAATACAAATGCATCAGCCTGATCAATTTATGCGGATGTGAGGATGGGGAATGGAACAGCGGCAAAAACACGCCGCAGCCGCAGCAGAATGTCTGTTTTCAGATTCAGCTGGATACGGAGATGGAAGGTGTTTATTTCGCCTCGCCGGATAGCTGTCACGGGGATTCGGAAAGAATCCCGTACCGGCTGAAAACCACGGACAGGGGGATCGTCGCGGAGTTTTCGCTTCCTTGTATTGATTACTGGGGAATGGTCTATATCAGGCTGGAACATGGGGGAACATAGGTGGAACACAGGGACGGTTCTTATTTTTCATAACGGAATAAAATGAAATATAAGAACCGTCCCCATATTTTACTCTCCGGGCTATTTTTTTTGCATGAATTCTGTGGGCGTCATATGATAGAATTTCTTGAAAACAGAATTGAAATGTTTCGTATTCACAAAACCGACCTGTGTGGCGATGGCATACAGCTTTTCATTTGGATTTGTCCGCATCAGAGAGATGGTCTTTTCCATACGAACCCGGATAATGAATTTCGAGTAAGGCTCGCCGACTTCTTTGTGGAACAGATCGCTTAAATAGCAAGCGGAAACGCCCAGCTTTTCGGCGATCAGGGTAAGGCTGATGGGCTCGCTGGAATGGGAGTAGATATATTCTTTGGCTTTTTCCACCAGATCGTTGTTTTCTTCCTCGTCCCGGATGAAATTTTTCTTTTTAAGCGAAAAAACCGCATTTACAAAAACGTCGATTATGCTCTTCCTGGAATGCTGATCCATCTGTGACGTTTTCAGGGATAAAACAAGCTGCTGGAAGGCCCTTTCCA
>CAZJXH010000137.1:0-9728 GCA_964549475.1 uncultured Oscillospiraceae bacterium | reverse complement strand
ATGGGCGCGATTGAGGGAATCACAAGCCGTGACGGACGGATTTTCGGGAAAATGGGGCATTCGGAACGGCGCGGGCAGGATGTCGCAAAAAATATCCATGGAAACAAAGACCAGAAAATATTCGAATCGGGCGTTGCTTATTTCAAATAATGGACGAAAAATCTGGTGAAAATGTAAAATATTCACCTAAAATCCCGGAAATCATTTACAAGAATATTTCATTGTGATAGACTCTTATAGCGTTTGTTTAAACAATATCAATAGTGCCATCAGGAGGAATAGAATATGAGTTCAGTTATTACAAAAAAAGAGAACAGCATTGTCGAAATTGCATTTGACATTTCTGTAGAAGATTTCAAGGAAGCATTAAGCAAATCATTTCACAAAAATGCTAAAAGATTCAACGTGCCGGGATTCCGTCCAGGAAAGGCACCAATGAATATTGTGACAAAATATTACGGAGAAGGCGCTCTATATGACGATGCGATTGAAATTGTCGCCAACACAGCCTATACCGAAGCCATCGAAGAGCACAAGCTTGATCCGGTATCCCGCCCGAAGATCGAAGATGTAACCGAAATCGGCAGTGACAAGGGGGCCAAATTCTCCATCACCGTCACCATCAAGCCCGAAGTCACCCTCGGACAGTACAAAGGCGTCGAAGCCGCCAAGGCCGATGCGGAAGTGACCCAGGAGCAAGTGGACGCGGAACTGGATAAGGTACGCGAGAGAAACGCAAGAATGATTCCGATCGAAGACAGGGAAGCCCTGACCGGTGACACCGTCAACATCGATTATGAAGGATTCCTGAACGGCGTCGCATTCGACGGCGGAAAAGGAACCGGCTATGATTTGAAGATCGGCTCCGGCACATTCATTCCCGGTTTTGAGGAACAAGTGATCGGCCGTGCGGTCAATGACGAATTTGAGATCAATGTGTCTTTTCCGGAAGATTATCAAAAAGAAGAATTAAAAGGGAAAGCGGTTGTTTTCAAGGTCAAGGTGAATACGATCAAAATCAAGGAGCTTCCCGAAGCAGACGACGAATTCGCAAAGGATGTCAGCGAATTCAACACCCTTGAAGAGTATAAAGACAGCCTGCGCGCCAAACTGATGGAGACCGCCCAGAAGAAAGCGGAAGCGGATTTCGAGGACCAGGTGCTTGCCAGGGTGGTTGAAAATGCAACGGTTGAGATCCCGGCAGCGATGGTTGACAATGAACTGGACCACATGATCGAAGAGCAATCCCAGCGGATGAGCTATCAGGGAATCCAGCTGGAGCAATATCTGCAGTATGTCGGGCAGGACATGGAAGCCTTCCGTGAAGGCCTTAAGGAATCAGCGGAGAACAGGACAAAAACCCATCTTGTTATTGAAGCGATAGGCAAAGCCGAGGCGGTCGAAGCGACAAAAGAAGAAATCGACGAAGAAATCAAAAAAATCGCTGATCAGTATAAGATGAAAGAAGAGGATATCCGCAAGCAATTCGGCGAAGATCAAACCTATTTCGCGCAGAACATTGTGATTCAAAAAACAATGGATCTGCTGAAATCACAAGCCAAAGCCGGAGCAAAGACCGAGTCGAAATCCAAGGCGAAGACAGAATCTAAAACAGAAGGCAAGACAGAAGGCAAGGCGAAGGCAAAAGCAAAGTCGAAAACAAAAGAAGAAGACAAAGCGGAATAATCCGGTTCGACTGAACTATAAAATAGAAAATGGCAAAGTAATTGTTAGGAAATTATTCATAAATTTGTCATTCTCTTTTTATGAGGATAAATTACACTGATAATATAAGGGAGACGATGAACGTTTCCCTATCAGTTTATGGAGAGGAGCTGTTGTACAATGAGTTTAGTACCAATCGTTATCGAACAAACAAATCGCGGGGAGCGTTCTTATGATATTTTTTCAAGATTATTAAAAGAACGGATCATCATTTTAAGTGACGAAGTCAACGAAGTCACAGCCAGCCTGATTACAGCGCAGTTGCTTTTTCTGGAAGCGGAGGATCCCGACAAGGACATCCAATTCTATATCAATAGCCCTGGCGGATCGGTCTCGGCCGGTTTCATGATTTATGATACCATGCAGTATGTCAAGCCGGATGTCCAGACAATATGTGTTGGCATGGCGGCAAGCATGGGTGCTTTTTTACTGGCCGCAGGCGCCAAAGGCAAACGTTTCGCATTGCCGAATGCGGAAGTGATGATTCATCAGCCATCCGGCGGATCGCAAGGACAGGCATCCGACATCCGCATCGCGGCGGATCACATTGTCCGGATGAAGGAACGGCTGAATCGGATTTTGAGCGAAAGAACAGGCCAGCCTTATGAGAAAGTGGTCATTGACACAGAACGCGACAACTGGCTGACTGCGGAACAGGCAATAGAGTATGGTATGATTGATCATATCATGGAGAAGAGGAATTCGTAATCATGGCAGATGACGGAAAAAACAAATCAGGTAAAAAAGCCTCGAAAGCAAAAGGTTCGAATAATAAGTACGATCCTTTTGAATGCTCGTTCTGCGGGAAACAGGAAACGGAAGTGAACCGTCTGATCGCCGGACCGGGTGTATTTATCTGCAATGAATGCATTTTGCTCTGCGAACAGATCCTTGAAGAGGAAGAACGCGAACAGATTGATCTGAATGAACCGCCAAAGCTTGCCGAGGTCCCGTCTCCACGCAAAATCAAGGAAGCGCTGGACATGTATGTCATCGGACAGGACAGAGCGAAGAAAGCTCTTTCTGTCGCGGTTTACAACCATTATAAACGCGTATTCACCCCACCAATGGATATTTCCGATGATGTGGAATTAGCGAAGAGCAATATTCTGATGCTTGGACCGACAGGATGCGGGAAGACTCTTCTGGCACAGACTTTAGCAAAGGTGCTTGATGTTCCTTTTGCCATCGCGGATGCGACCGCATTGACGGAAGCCGGCTATGTCGGGGAAGATGTGGAGAATATTCTGCTGAAACTGCTTCAAAATGCGGATTATAACGTGGAGAAAGCACAACGCGGTATTATTTACATTGATGAGATCGATAAGATCACCCGTAAATCCGAGAATCCTTCCATCACCCGTGATGTGAGCGGAGAGGGGGTGCAGCAGGCTTTGCTGAAAATATTGGAAAGCACGGTTGCCAATGTTCCTCCACAAGGCGGACGCAAGCATCCCCATCAGGAATTCATCCAGATTGATACGACCAACATCTTATTCATATGCGGTGGCGCTTTTGACGGAATCGAGAAAATCATCCAGAATCGTACCGGCACGAAATCCATGGGATTCGGCGCGGTGGTCGAATCAAAGAAAGAACGCCAGGCAGGAGAGATTCTGACAGACATCATGCCGGCGGATTTGCTGAAATACGGACTTATTCCCGAATTCATCGGAAGAATCCCGGTTATTGTGACATTGCAGGGACTGGATGAGGCTGCGCTGATTCGTGTGCTGAATGAACCCAAGAACGCATTGGTGAAGCAGTACAAGAAGCTTCTCCATATGGATCGGGTCCATCTCGATTTCGAGACCGATGCCATTGCGGAGATCGCCAGACTCGCTATGCTTCGAAACACAGGTGCCAGAGGGCTGCGTGCAATTCTCGAGGACATCATGCTGGATATCATGTACGAGATTCCATCCAGACAGGATGTCGAAAAATGTATTGTATCAAAAGATAATGTCGTGAATCACACCCAGCCGCTGCTGATCCTTAAAGACCGCAGCAAAATCAAGCACGATAAGAAAGAGCTGCCGGCATAACCGGCTGCAGTTGATCTTCTTTACAAAAGGAAAATAATAAGAATGAAAGCCCCGTAAAAAGTGAAAATTTACGGGGCTTTTTAAAAAGATCCATTCAACCTCCCGATGCTTTATGGGGAATCATTCAAACTTTCGATGTCTTGAAATTTTCATCAGCGATTCAAGGAACGGGAACAGGTTTAACTGTTCAGCCGTGTTGCTTACAATGTATGTCCACGTAGAGGTGGGCTTCGGGAATCCATGAGCATCAAGATCAATCCCGTTTTCATCAATCGGAATCGTCTCCAGAAGAGAAAGAATCTGCTCGTGAATATTGGTCTTCAATTCATAGAACGAGTCGAATAGGACCCGGTTGTATTCGAACAGCGGATCTTTCCCGGACATTTTTAAAATATGAATGCTGTCTTTGACATAGGACATGTTATCCAGATAATCCGCCCAGCATTGATTGATCACCCGCAGAATAATCTGTCTTTCGATTTTATTGATGAAAGGTTTCCCGTACTTCTTGCCAAGCATATCATACCGATCAGGGAATTCATTTTGAAAATAAATCGATTCGTCCGGATCTTCCAATAAAATTCGATGACGCATGGTACGGATGTACTGGCTTTGCTCCTGAAGCATGACAGTATATTTGCTCAGTGCGGAACGGATATCAAAATGCTGGCCTTCCACAATCCGCTGAAGCCGGTGCGCCTCTTTGTGCACACGATCTTCTGTAATCGGATCGGGGGAGGGATCGGAAAAGAATTTCGAAGGAATTAAATCCTTAAAATTGTATTTTACAAAAAGCTCATCTTCAATACTGATTATAAATTGGGATTCTCCGGGATCTCCCTGGCGGCCGGCACGGCCTCTCAGCTGATTGTCGATCCGCAGGCTTTCGTGACGGTTGGTTCCAATCACCAGCAGTCCCCCCACTTCAACCACGAGATCTCTGGACTTCTCGTCAATGCCGCCCAGTTTGATATCGATCCCACGTCCGGCCATATTGGTAGAGACCGTGATCGCATCGTATTCTCCGGCTTTTGCGATCGTGGCAGCCTCCATTTCATCGTTTTTAGCATTCAGCACCTGGCAGGTCAATTGTTGTTCCATCAGCATGCTTTGAAGTTCTTCGGATTCTTCGACGCTTGCGGTTCCGATCAGAACAGGCCGGCCTTCTTCGTGCGCTTCTTTGATCCTGTTCACGATTGCGTTGAACTTTGCTTCGCGATGCGTGAAAATCAAATCCGGCCGGTCGATACGGATCATAGGGGCATGCGTGGGAATATGATGGACCCGCAGATTGTAGGTCTCATCGAATTCTGCGGCCGCGGAGGCTGCTGTGCCGGTCATGCCGGCGATTCTTGGATATAGCTTGATGAAAGTCTGTAAGGTGATCTGCCCGAGAATCTGGCCTTTTTTTGAGGGCGTCAGACCTTCTTTCGACTCGATTGCTTCATGCAATCCGTGGGGCCAATGTCTTTTTTGCGCAACTCGCCCGGTGAACTCATCCACCAGTTCAATCGCATTATTC
This sequence comes from uncultured Oscillospiraceae bacterium, assembly GCA_964549475.1. Classification (GTDB taxonomy): domain Bacteria; phylum Bacillota; class Clostridia; order Saccharofermentanales; family UBA5734; genus JBBQKF01. The sequence continues at coordinate 4,436 of CAZJXH010000137.1, read as the reverse complement.
CGGACAATGTAGTCCACATCCCGCTTCACCAGCTCTTTGGCATGAAGGGCATGATTAACACAGACAATGAGATCCAGATTGGATTCGTCGTAAAGGTTAGCGATCCCTAACAATCTTTCAACAATACCGATGCCATCCTCTGTGAGATAAATATTGTTCTCGTATTCATCGATCTCATAATCTTCCTTCACGTTCAATTCCTCGACCATTCTTGCGATTTCGAATAAATCAACCGTGTGTGTAGTTTGTGTAGTTGCAGCAATGACAAGCGGGATTCTGGCTTCATCAATCAGGATGGAATCCGCTTCATCAATAATGGCATAGTGAAAAACGGGAAGGAGAAGGTCCTCTTTCGTCTCTACCAGGAATTCTTTTAAATAGTCAAAACCGCATTCTTTAGCGGTCATATAGGTAACATGGCAGGCATAGGCGCTTTTACGTTCGGCAAAAGTCTGGCCTTCCTGTAAAAATCCCACACGGGTTCCCAACATGTCATAAATCGGCCCCATGATGCGGGCATCCCGTTTCGCCAGATAATCGTTAAACGTCAGAATATGGACTCCCTGCTCGGTCAAGGAATTCAGAAATGCCGAAAATACGGCAACAAGTGTTTTTCCTTCACCGGTTGCCATTTCCACCATGGCACCTTCATTCAATACCAAGGCCGCCCACAGCTGCTCATCAAAAACATGAAGCCCCAGCTTCCGTAAAGCGGCTTCTTTTACCAGCGCAAAGGATTGTGTGACAAATTCTTCAATCCGATGAATTTGAATGCTGGAATCCTGCAAATAGGCTTCTTTCGCATCTTTGCGCAATTCAACCGAAAAATTCAGCAGTTCTTCATCCGATACTTCCGATAAATCGATCTGATTGATCTTTTTAATCAAGTCCTTAAATTCTGTACTTATCTTGCTAATAATTTCCGCCAAGAGAACAGCCTCCTTTAGTTTGTAGAAAATAACATGTCATTCCTATTCAAAACAGATCTGATACAAACATTATCATTTTACCATTAAACCCGAAAAAATTCACTTTATAGGCTAAAATAACAGGGCAATCGCTTACGAAAAGAAATGGATTCGTAACAGATGGAACATGGGTGCAACACGGGGACGATTCTTGTGCAACATAGGGACGGTTCTTGTGTTGCATAAACGAAATAAAATGCAACACAAGAACCGTCCCTATGTTGCACCCTGTCTCCATACTCCATTTCTTTTCGTAAACGATTGCCCTGCTAAAATAGTAAAATTGTATTGATAAAACGATATAAACCAAATTTTAAGAAGGAGGAAGAATAATCTAAACCAGCGATTCTTTATGATTTTGTCGATTCATTACGGATTTTCATGGATTATTGTCGAAAAACAGGGACTGACATTCTGTTGTTTTTCGCGATATGATGGATTCACCAAAGTACATTTGGAAAACAAAAATGAAACGGAGCGGATGAATGGAAATCGGAGCGAGAATTGACGATCGGTACATTGTACAGCAACAATTAGGAGAAAATACCTATATTGTTGTGAACATATCCTCAGGAGTGAAATGGATTTTAAAAGCATTGCCTTTGCTGACAACAAACGAAACCGTACAGTTTCTTCAACGGATACGCCACCCATCCCTCCCAAGGATTTTTGAAACATTCAAGATAGAAGCGGATACCTATTATCTGCTGGAATATATTGAAGGATCCACTCTCCTTGATTTATGTAAAAAAAACGGAGGAAAACTGCCCTGCCTGAATGCCTGCGAATACATGGCAAAACTTTCAAGAACCCTGTACTTTTTACATTCCCAGAATAGGATCGCCTTGCTTCATCTTGATATCAAACCAAGCAATATCATTATTTCCAAAAACAATTTACCCTGTCTGATTGACTATGGAACCTTGCAGCCACTGAAAAAGCAAGAACAAGACCAGGACGACGATTCATGCCAAAAGAAGATAATTAATCCAGATTCTCTGATTTATGGAACGCCCGGATACACACCGCCAGAAATTATCCAAGGGCGGGTACCGACAGAACAGAGTGATATCTTTATGGTCGGGATGACCCTCATGCGTTTGATAACAGGACAGGAACCCGATCCATCTTTACAACTGGATTGGAAGAGCTGGATTTCCATGATGCCGACTATTGTGGCAAAAACGATTCAGAAATGCATCATGAACAACCCGGAGGACCGTTATGGCAATGCAAGTGAGTTGGCATGCGATTTAGAAGCCGCATGCAATAATTCTCTTTGCTATGAGATGTTTCCCAATAAAGAACATTCTATAACGGCTACTTTTAAAGATTCCGCTTTGAATGGCGAATATAATCTTGAAAATCCATTATCAGAAAACAATACCGGTAAACATAAAGAGAAAATAAGAAATGTACAGAATCGTGTCTTGTGTGTGTGGAACAATGCTTCATTCGCTGCTGAACTTTCCAGCGTTCTGGCAAAAATCGGGAAGAAAGTACTCATTATTGACGCGGATTTGTTATCGCCCGGAATTGACTTGCTATTGGATATAAAGGATTCTTTTAATAAAAAAGATCGTGTTCTTCTTGGAAACAGCAGTCTTGCGGATTTAATGGAGGAATTTGCGAAGAAACGCTTAAGCAACGAGACAATCCGGATGTGTGCAAGGAAAACATCCATGGAAACACTATCCTGCCTATGCGGTGATTACCGGATGGAGGATTATGAGTATTACAGCACAGAAGGGTTGGTCGAAATCATTAAAACCGCTTCAACAGGGTTCGACTATGTGGTGGTTTCCTGCGGAAAATTCATTTTTGACGAATTCACCTGTGTTTCTCAAATCTGTGCGGACCGGATCTTTGTTCCGATTATTGCAAACAGCATACAGTTCCGAGAATTCAACCGCTATATCCATTTTTTGGCTGGGCGAAAACAACTGGAGCGGGAGAAAATACTGTTTGTGGCCTATGATTATATGGGCAATGAGGACTTGAGCTTCGGAACATGCGATGAGCTTTGTAATGGCGCATTTATCGGCGCAGTATCCTATTCCACAAAAAGAAGAATGATGCAGGGAACCAAGAAACCTTACATCAACGCAATGGAATCCAAAATCGAGAAACAATACCTTGGAATTATTAAAAAAGCAGCAATCCTGGCATCATAATTAAATAGACAAACTGGAGGTTGAAACATGCCATTAGTGACTTCCCACTACAAACTCGCAGAAATGTATACAAAAAATGATTTGAAACCCGATCAATACGACAACACAGACCTGAGTATACTGGTTTCTGCCATAGCAATCGATATTTTGACAAAAGATCCGCAACTGGTTGCAAATGTCGCTTCAGGTAAAATAAGCAAAAGCGTGCTGGAAACATCTATTTTGCATTCGACAGAAAATAAAAGACAATCATTCGGATTTTATCAAGACGAACTGCTGAAACGGGTACTTGACTTTATGTTTGGATATGGACCTCTTCAAGATTATATCGAACAAGAAGATATCACTGATATTGACGGAACAAGGTACAATGAGTTTTCTATCAAGACCAACGGAGAACGAAAAGCCATCACCATTGGATTTCAGGATGAAAAAACATTCGATACATATTGCCGGCTTGTCATCATCCGCAATGGCGGAATCATTAATGAAAATGACAGTCATTGCAGGGTAGTGGATGAAAATCACCGGCTCCGAATCAATGTTTCCATTCCTCCAAGGAATGTCACCGGCCCTTCAATATGCATTCGGAAACACCGGCCGAAAAGTTATTCTCTTGAAGATCTAGTTGATCTTGGAATGCTCACAGCGGAGAATAAAAAAATATTGTCGAATCTGGCAAAAGAAGATGCAAGTATTGTTTTTTGCGGCAAGGGAGCTTCCGGTAAAACCACTTTACTGCGTGCATTTATCAAATCTATGCCATTGATGGAAAGAATTCTGGTTGTTGAAAGTGATTCGGAGATTTATCCGGAAAAACCGTATTGTATCACCCAGCGGATAAAAAAATCGAACGAGGGTGGAAGAACCGTTACTTTAAAAGAACTGGTGGCAGATGGATTGACGATGTCCCTGGATACATATTGTGTCGGGGAAATCGTTGGAGAAGAGGCCTGGGAATTTTTAAGAGCGGCTTTCTCTGGACATAAATGCCTGGCAACAACCCATTCGGAAAGCGCGAATGACACGATGGACCGACTTTTAACGCTGGCCAGACCCGCTTCATTCGGCGAAAGTGAAACAGTTATTAAAAGAATGATTGCAAAAGGCCTGGATATTATTGTTTATCTAAGTAAATTCAAAGTGGTTGAAATCCGGAAAATTCTTCATTACAATTCGGAGAAAAATAATTATGAGACAGAAATTATTTGGAAATGATGAAAAGATCAGAAAGCAGCAGCTTGAGCTTGTAAGCATGTTGAATCGATGGTATCAGGTGAAAGAGGACCTTTTA